>JAYOVN010000013.1:0-47701 GCA_038151515.1 Gammaproteobacteria bacterium
TGTTAAATGTTATAAGCCTTTCGGACCATGCTGATTGGATGTTGAGCGTCGCCTTCATCCATGCCGTCGGCGATCAGTCGGCCAGCCATGGGACAGTCGGATCCGAAAGTATCCGCATCACTGTCCTGCACGCGTTTGACCACTGGGCGGGCAATTTTCTTCGCCTTGTCGTAGGTCTCGGCTTTTACCGCGTAGGTGCCGTCATGGCCCGAGCAGCGCTCAATGGCGGTTACCTCGGTATCGGGAATCAGCTGCAGGAACTCGCGGGTTTTCATACCGAAGTTCTGCACCCGCTGGTGGCAGGCCACATGATAGGCCACCTTGCCTAGAGGCTTAGGGAAATCGGTACTGATCAGGGTGTCTTTATGACGCAACATCAGATACTCGAAGGGGTCAAAAAAGTGTGCCTTTACATTGGCGACGTCGGCATCCTCCGGGAACATTAGCGGCAGCTCCTGTTTGTACATCAGCACGCAGGAAGGAATGGGCGCGATAATGTCGTAACCCTCGGCAATGGCCTGCTGAAAGACGGGAACGTTTGCGTCCTTCATTTTTTCCACCTTGTTTAGGTCTCCCAGTTCCAGCTTCGGCATGCCGCAGCACTTGGCATCCTGCAATATTTTTACCGGAATACTGTTGTGGTTGAGCACAGCGATGAGGTCTTCCACCATTTGCGGCTCGTTGTGGTCGCCGTAGCAAGTGACGTATATCGCGACCTTGCCTGTGGTTCGCTCGGTTGCCGTGATCGAGGCGTCGTCGCCCATGGTGCCGGGCAGGGTTTTCGTCAGCGCCTTAGGACTGAAGTGGGGAAGCGGTGCATCTTGGTGCAGGCCGAAAAGTGCTTCGCCCGCTTTTCGTAAGGTTTTGGAACCGGCAGCGGCGTTGGCCATTTGAGCGATACCCGGGGTCGAGATGGCGTCAAATATGGGGTCCGTTGACGTGATGATTCGGTCGCGCCACTTGGTGTCGTTATTTTTGAATTTTTGTGCCTTCGCCCGCAGCATCAGATGCGGAAAGTCCAAGGCCCATTCGTGCGGGGGTAAGTAGGGACACTTGGTTTCAGCGCAGAGGTCGCAGAGAAAGCACTGATCTACCACTTTGCCGTAATCGGCTTTGTCGACCCCGTCCACTTCCATGGTTTCACTGTCGTCGATCAAATCAAATAATGTCGGGAACGAGTCACACAGGCTCACGCAGCGACGGCAGCCATGACAAACATCAAATACCCGCTCCATTTCCGCGTGGAGGGATGCTTCATCGTAAAATTCTGGGTTTTTCCAGTCCAAGGCGTCGCGCTTCGGCGCCTGTAAATTACCCTCTTTAGCACTCATAGAAGACCTCTATCACTGTGATTTACGTTGACTATCTTTGTGTGACCAACAAAAAAGGGGCTCGTTAAAGCCCCTTCTTTGCGTGAACGCCGGTGAGCTTTAACCCATTGCGTCCAGGGCTTTTTGGAAGCGATTGGCGTGAGAGCGCTCAGCTTTCGCCAAGGTTTCGAACCAATCCGCAATCTCGTCAAAGCCTTCGTCGCGAGCGGTTTTCGCCATGCCTGGATACATGTCTGTGTACTCGTGGGTCTCGCCAGCTACAGAGGCCCGCAGGTTATCAGCAGTGTTGCCCATGGGCAGACCCGTAGCCGGATCGCCAACCGCTTCCATGTATTCCAAGTGTCCATGAGCGTGTCCGGTTTCGCCCTCGGCAGTGGAACGGAAAACGGCTGCTACGTCGTTCTCACCTTCTACGTCAGCCTTTGCTGCGAAATACAGATAACGGCGGTTCGCTTGAGATTCGCCGGCAAAGGCGTCCTTCAGGTTTTGTAAAGTTTCGCTGTCCTTCAGATCCATTGTGCATGAACTCCATCTTGGTTGAGGTTGCTCTATTAGGTAGGTCCGGCACTGAACGAGCAAAAAGCTGATCAAGCACAAGACTTACCGATGCAGGCCAGTATAAGTACTCGCTTCAATCTTTCTATTTGAATGTTTAGATCGTAGTCATAGGCACAGCCTATGAGGTTTCACATTTCGATCACTTTTGTAAATGATAATAATTCCCATTTAGGCTTCGACGAACCGCAAAACCACCAACAATGCCGGCCAGACTCAAACTCTGTGGTCGAATCCCGTATACAATCGCGAGCCTTTTAATCCCGACTTGGCCGGGTACAGGACGGATGTAAATCATGCCCGGTGAAACCCGCAATGAATTAACTCAACTGATTCGATTGGCTGCACCCTTGGTAGTGGCTCAATTGGCTCAGATGGGCATGGGCGTCGTGGATACTATTATGGCCGGCCGAGTGGGCGCCCTTGAATTATCTGGTGTGGCGCTAGGCGGCGCAGTGCTGTGGCCAACCTTGATGTTGGTGAGCGGCATCGTCATGTCCACCACACCCATCATCGCCCAGCTAAATGGGGCGAATAAGGTATCGGAAGTGGCGGGAGTGACCCGCCAAGGGCTATGGATCGCCTTAGTCTTGGGTACCTTGCTCACCGTTGGACTGCAAAATGCCGGTTCGGTTTATCGAGCTCTTGGTATAGAAACCGACATCGTGGAAGTGACCATGGATTATTTGCGCGCGGCCAGTTGGGGCATCGTACCCGTGCTGGGTTACTTCGCCTTGCGCTATTTGTGTGAGGGGTTGTCGTGGACAAAACCGGCAATGGTCATCGCCGGTGCCGGACTGCTGCTGAAAATCCCGTTGAATTACTGGTTTGTCTTTGGTGGCTTGGGTGTCCCCGCTATGGGGGCCGAAGGTTGCGGCTGGTCCACAGCATTGGTCATGTTGATGGAGCTGCTGGCAATGGTTTGTGTCGTGTTATTTTCTCGCATCCAGCAAGTGGGTTTGTTCCGACAATTCAGTGGGCCATCGGTGCCCCAAATCGGGCAGCTAGTTCGCTTGGGATTACCCATAGGCCTGTCCATTTTCGTCGAGTTTGGTTTTTTTTCGGTGGTGACTCTGCTTATTGGACGTTTGGGTTCTGAGACCGTTGCCGCCCATCAAATCGTCAACAACATCAGTGGCCTGATATTTATGGTGCCCTTGGGTTTGGGCATGGCCACGTCGATTCGCGTTGGATTCAACGTTGGGGCCGGCGATAGGTTGGCGGCTCGCCGAACTGGGTGGATTGCCATGGCCACCAGTGCGAGCTTTGCCTTGGTTTCCATCGTCCTGCTATTGGCCCTAGGTCCCTGGATAATCGAGCTGTATACCGAGCAAGCAGCGGTTATTGCCATTGCCAGTAGTTTGCTTGGGATCGTGGCCTGCTTTTTGGTTTTCGATGGCGTCCAAGTTAATGCCATGGGTGCGCTACGAGGATTCAAAGACACCGCCGTGCCATTTGGTATTGCCTTCAGCTGTTATTGGTTGTTGGGCTTCCCGATCGCTTGGGCTCTGGGCTTTGGATACTTTGAACGTGTCGATCTAGGTGTGCACGGGTACTGGCTGGGATTGGCCGCTGGTCTTGTCTTTGCATCCGCAGCGTTGGGCTATCGTTTCCATCGGGTCTCGCGACTAGAGGCGCCATCCCCGTGAGCGCCTGGGTTTTACTTACCGTTGCCGGCGCCTTTCTGCAAAATTTGCGTTCGCTTTTGCAGCGGCGGTTGACCGGTGATTTGTCGGTCAATGGCGCGGCCTATGTTCGGTTTTTGTTCGCTCTGCCGTTTGCCTGGATGTTTTTGTTGGCCTGTCACCAGGGCTTTGGCTCCACATCTTGGCCTGCACCAAATGAGGAATTCCTGCTCTTTGTTGTCGCTGGCGCGATCACACAAATGATTGCCACTTCAGCTCTGGTGGCCGCTGTCAGCGGCTCACATTTCGCGTTGGGAACGGCTCTAAGCAAGACCGAAGCCGTGCAGGCGGTTTTGCTTGGCCTGCTGATATTGGGCGAGGGTGTGAGCTATATGGCCTTTGGCGGCATCGCAATTAGTCTGCTCGGGGTTTTCCTGCTATCCGGCAACATTCGACCCAAGGATTTGGTGCGCGGTGATCGAGCTGTGTGGTTTGGTCTGCTGGCGGGGACCTCCTTGGCCCTGTGCTCTATTTGCTATCGCGGTGCCAGTTTGGCTCTGCTCGGCCCCAATGCTGAGTCCATGCCGGTGACCCAAACCGTCATTGTTGCCGCCCTTACTCTCGCCGTCGCTGTCTCTATGCAAACGGTGATGATGGGCATTTATCTGCGATTAGTAGAACCTGGTCAAATGACCTTGGTGCTCGAGCGTTGGCGTCCCGCCTTCGTGGTTGGACTTATCGCGATGCTGGCTTCGGCCTGTTGGTTTACCGCCATGGCCATGCACAACGCTGCCATGGTGCGAGCCCTAGGTCAGGTCGAACTGCTGTTCACACTGATGACGTCGATTTGGCTGTTACAGGAGAGGGTTTCTCGGCGCGAAGTCTTTGGTATGGGGTTGTTGGTACTTGGTATATTGATGTTGTTTTAAGACGAGGGGGAGATTGTGACCAATTTATTGCAGGGAAATGACGCTGTTTGGGTGAACAAACATCGCGAGGAGGGCGGGTCTTGCTGGGGCGAGGTCATATTGAACCGACCCGAGCGGAAAAATGCCATCGTAGGGCCCTTGGGGCGCGGGCTGGCTGCAGGGATAGCCATGCTGGATGCAGATCCCGAGGTCCAAGCCATCGTGCTGGGTGGGGCCGGCGGCAGCTTTTGCTCAGGCTTGGATCTGGCAGCATTTAACGACTCGCCGGAGCCGGAGTGGTTACCTGATTTTCAAGGCATTTGGCGCAGCGCCCACCGTGCGCTTTTCGACTGTGCGACGCCTGTTATTGGCGCTATGGAGCGCTATGCCATTAATGGGGGGGCTGCCTTGGCGATTGCCTGCGATTATTTGATCGTGGGTGAGGAAGCGTTCTTGCAGGTTGGGGAGGTGCAAATTGGTATGGCAGCGCCTTACAACATGGCGTGGTTGAATTTGCGGCACAGTGAGGCAGTCATCGCGCAAGTGACCTTGGTGGGAGACCGTATTAAAGGACCGGAACTGTTGCGCCTAGGTTTGGCAACCACCTGTGTGCCAGACGCCCAGGTGCAAACCGAGGCAGCCGACCTAGCCAAGCGGCTTGCCTGTTTTCCTTCAGGCACCACGAGCAAAATAAAGCGCGGTATGCGCGCGCGTTTAGGGGAGAGCGCAGACCAATGGTTCGATCGGCACACTGACGTGGCCGGCCCATCGGTTAAACCCAGCTCAATGAAGGGGTAGTAGAGAAGGGTTGTAGAGCCGGGTTCGGAGAGAAGAGTTCCTAGAGAAGAGGTTGGGAAGGGTGAATGCCGCTCGAAAGCAAGGGCGTCGGCGTCGGAAGGATCTATCAGCAGCGAAATCGGTGAACAAACCCGGTGGTGAGTTTGACGAGGTGCACTTGCACAGGATTCTAGACCGAGGGGAAAGGCAACCGATAAGGCTCGAAGTCAAGGGGGGCTACACTAAGCCTCGACGCAGAAGCTGCTCCCACTCCATGGCGAACCACGGCGTGGTCAACACGCCGTCGTCGTTCAGCATGGCACTGACTTCGGCCGGGCTGACCCAGCGGCAGCTACTGATTTCTTCGTAATTAATGTCCGGCTCTCCGCGATAGTGACCAACAAAGACTGAGCAAAGCTCATGCTCGGTGCCGCGGTTTTCGAAGTGGGCCGTGTATTCGAATTTATAAACGAAATCCACAGTCGTAGAAAATCCCAGCTCCTCTTGGCTGCGCCGGGCCACGGCTACCTCGGTGGTTTCGCCCACCCTCGGATGGGAGCAACAAGAATTTGACCAATAGCCGGCCCAAAGCGCTTTGCCTTGGGCACGTTTTTGAATCAGCAGTTCTTTTTTCTCGTTAAAGATAAATAACGAGAAGGCCCGATGCAGCTGGCCTCCGATTCTGTGACAGTCTGCCTTGTTCAACTCACCTACAGGCTGGTCGTCGGCATCGACCAAAATCAGCGCCTCGGAGTCAAATGACACGATTTCAGCGCGGTTGTTGGAAGTATTTGTCATGATGATCTGGTCTTGGGGTCTTAGTTCGATGCTGGAGTCTAACTGCATTTCACACTTTCACCCAGACACTACATGCATTGTCTTAGTGTTTTAAAGATATGGCCAGTTCGCCACGTTGATTAGTGCAGATAGGAGCAATATGCAACAACCCAAGCAACACACGCTCAGCTTTCCAGACGTTAACCTGTGCGTATTCGAATGGGGTAAGCCCGGTGGTCAGCAGGTTTTGCTGGTTCATGCGACCGGGTTTCATGCGCGGTGCTGGGATCAGGTGGTGGCGAAGCTTCCTCAGGATTGGCACGTTTATGCGGTAGACATGCGGGGTCACGGTCGATCGGACAATGCCGAGCCCTTTACTTGGGAACAGTACGGTGAGGATCTAAGCCGGGTTTGCGAGGCGCTGAAACTGGCCGACGCCATAGGCGTAGGCCATTCCATGGGAGGCCATTGCGTGACTCATGTGGCCGGGCACAACAGCCGTTATTTCAAACATCTGGTTCTGGTGGACCCCGTGATTTTCGCGCCGGACCTGTATCAGGAGCGTGACCATCAGCAATACGAATCCGTTCACGACCATCCGGTAGCCCGTCGGCGCGGTCACTTTGCGACGGTGGAGGCCATGCGGGAACGCTACGAAGATCGCATGCCCTATAAGATTTGGCAGCGGGATGTGTTCGAAGATTATTGCCAGTTCGGATTGTTGCCCGCAGCTGCCGGTGATGGCTTTGACTTGGCATGCCCGGGCTATGTGGAAGCCTCAATATACATGGGGAACTTTGACGCTGACCTCTACCAGTTGCTGCCCGAGATCCACATACCTGCTGTGGTACTCAGGGCCAACCCACGAGATCCAGACAGTGTGGAAATGGATTTTTCCGCATCGCCTACTTGGCCAGAATTAGCCGCCCAGTTCCCGAGAGGACAAGACGTACACTTACCCGAACTGACGCACTTTATACCCATGCAGGATCCCCAACTGGTGGCTGACTTTATCTGCGTCGGCGCTGAGACCCAGAGGCAAGCAAGCTAATGGCGGTGAAATCTCGGGTTGCCGGCGGCAATTTGGATCGGACAAAATCTCGTGCACAATCTGCAGGGGTAAATACGAGGGAGACAGCATGAAGATCAGTATCGCCATGGCATTTAACGAATCAACAGCACCCGGTTTCATCTCAGATGCGGTGCAAATGGCAGAAGCCAAGGGCGTGTATGGCATCTGGGTGCCGGAGCATGTCCTGTTCTTTCCGGATTACGCCTCGACTTACCCCTACTCGGACAGCGGACGGATGCCCGGTGATCCAGAGGGGCTTTTGGATCCTTTCACAGCCCTGACTTTTATCGCCGCCCACACTCAACGCGTGCGGCTGGGGACCGGGATCTGCCTTGTGCCTCAACGACAGGCGGTTTACACCGCCAAGATGGTGGCGGATGTAGACTATTTGTCTGGCGGCCGCTTGGATTTCGGAGTGGGCATTGGCTGGTTAAAAGAGGAATTTCAGAATCTTGGTATGGACTTCGCCAGTCGGGGTGCTCGCACAGAGGAGTACTTGTTGGCCATGAAGGCGCTTTGGTCCGAGGGTATCAGTGAATTCAAGGGGCAGACTTTGACTTTGGAGCCTTGTCACTTCAATCCCAAACCAGTGCAACGTCCCCACCCACCCATCATTTTTGGGGGGGAATCCGATGCGGCCATGCGTCGGGTGGCTCGCCTAGGTGACGGTTGGTATGGCTACGATCTAACCCCAGAGGACTTGGGTCGGCGCTTGAACAGTCTCGACGCTGCCTTGGCCAGCACCGGGCGTGACAGATCTCAGATACATGTGATTGTCGGCCCCAACCGGCACCCAGTTACCGAGCAAACGCTATACGAGTATTCGGCTGCCGGGGCCGATCAGGTGGTTGTGCCGATGTTTGCTAGCAATCTAGCGAAGCTAGAACAGCGACTGGATGCGTTAACGGCACTGCAGCCGGCGGCCTAGCACGTAATTTCAGGCTACCAACCCTTGGGTTGGTAGCTCGTAGCCTGTGCCAGGCATGTAAAGCCAGCACTCGTTGCTACTCGGTTAGAGCGCGCTGGTACTCGGCGATTCTCTCTAGGTGACCGTCCACATTGGTTTCACCGGCGTTGTGGGTGGCAATGGCCAAGTGGCTGCAGCCCATAGCCTGCCAAGCCTTGGCATGTTTCACCCAACGCTCGGGGGTACCGCCGGCGTACTGGGCCTGAGCCTGAATGCCAAAACCCTCCATGCTTTTACCCGCAGCCTCCCGGCCGCTTTTGATCCGGTCAATGCAGGCTTGAGCTTTTTCATTTGCGCCCATCAGGGGAATCCAGCCATCACCCAGTTTCGCGCAGCGATCCAGCAGGGCAGGGGCTGAGCCACCGAACCAGATCGGAATGTCTTTGCTTGGTCGAGGTTTAATGCTGGCTTTATCAATGCGGTGGAATTCGCCGTTGTAGTCTAGGGAGTCCTCTTTCCATAGGCGCCGCATCAGATCGACCTGCTCGCTTTGACGACGACCTCGATTGCTAAAGTTCTCGTTCAGACCCACGTACTCTACTTCGTTCCAGCCGACGCCAATGCCCAATGTGAAGCGGTTATTGGACAACAGGGCGACCTGTGCCGCTTGCTTTGCCGCCAACACGGTTTGGCGCTGGGGCAAGATCATGATGGTGGTGACCATCTCCAAACGCTCGGTTACGCCTGCAATGAAGGCAAAGGTTGTCAGCGGCTCGTGGAAAGCCACGTCCTTATCGTAGGCGCCTCG
Source organism: Gammaproteobacteria bacterium (assembly GCA_038151515.1). Classification (GTDB taxonomy): domain Bacteria; phylum Pseudomonadota; class Gammaproteobacteria; order Pseudomonadales; family Azotimanducaceae; genus UBA4421. The sequence goes on from JAYOVN010000013.1 coordinate 8,761, forward strand.
AAAGCCACCCTCCCGGTCTGGATCGGCTCCGAGCACGTGGTCGTAGATCAATAGGTGGCTGATTCCCAACGCTTCAACGCCTTGGGCGAAGGCCTTGATGTCCCTCGGGTCTGTACCGATTTCGTTGTGGGGGAAGACTGCGCCTAATTGCATACCATTCAGATCCATAAACCTCTCCTGTTGATCTGCCTACGTGAACCCAAGGATGCGTTTTATCCATGAGGATTCGGCATCTAGGGTCTAAAGCAGGTACTATAGCGCCGTTTTTCCCAGCAGATACCCACCATGTCCGAGAGTTCAGACAACAGCGCCTTTTCATTTGTCGGTATGGAGCACGACATCCTTAAACTGTGGGAGGAAACCGACGCCTTCAAACAGTCTTTGGAAAAAACGAAGGGTAAAAAACCGTTCATCTTTTACGACGGTCCACCCTTTGCTACGGGGCTACCCCATCATGGGCATTTGGTGGCGAGCACCATAAAAGACATCGTGCCTCGTTATTGGACCATGAAAGGACGATACGTGATGCGCCGCTTCGGCTGGGATTGCCACGGCTTGCCCATCGAGCACGAGATTGATAAGCAGTTGGGCATGTCGGCTCAGGAGGCGGTGGCGAAGCTGGGCGTAGCGGGCTACAACGACGAGTGCCGGGGCATTGTTCAGCGTTATGTCGCACAGTGGCGGCATACGGTGACTCGAATTGGGCGCTGGATTGACTTCGATGACGACTACAAGACCATGGACACTTGGTACATGGAGTCGGTTTGGTGGGTCTTCAAACAGCTATGGGATAAAGGACTGATTTATCAGGGTGTGAAAGTAGTGCCCTTGTCCACGGCCCTAGGTACGCCCTTGGCCAACTTCGAAGCCACGTCAAACTATCAGGACGTACAGGATCCCGCTGTGACCGTGCTGCTGAAGCTGAAAAACGAAGATGCGTCCTTGGCCATTTGGACCACAACGCCTTGGACTCTGCCGTCAAATCTGGCGGTCTGCGTGGGCTCAGACATTGATTATCAGTTGGTGCAAGACGGCGATCAAAAAATCTATATGGCTGCGGCTCGCGTAGCGCATTACCTCGGTGATGACGCCCAGGTGTTGAAGAATCTCAAGGGCTCAGAGTTGGTAGGCCGCCACTACGAACCGCTGTTTTCGTACTTCGCGGATCAGGCAGAGCTAGGTGCTTTCGTGGTGGTGAGTGATGACTACGTCACCACAGAGAGCGGTACAGGTTTGGTCCATCAAGCACCGGCTTTTGGTGAAGATGACAATCGTGTTTTGAAGGCGAACGGTATTGAAGCCTTGGTATGTCCGGTGACGCTGTCCGGTGAGTTTACGGATGAGGTCCCAGACTTCGCCGGCCAGCATGTAAAAGAAGCTGATAAAGGAATTATTGCCAAGCTCAAGAGCGAGGGTAGCCTGTATCGCCAAGAGGTCATTCAGCACAGCTATCCGTATTGCTACCGCTCGAATACGCCGCTGATTTATCGGGCGATTCCATCCTGGTATGTCCGCGTCACCGCCATCAAGGACAAGCTTGTTGCAGCCAATGAGCAAATCAATTGGGTCCCCGAGCACATCAAGGAGGGCCGTTTCGGTAAATGGCTGGACGGCGCCATCGACTGGGCAATTTCTCGTAATCGTGTCTGGGGCACCCCGCTGCCAGTGTGGATCAACGATGTGACCGGCAATGCGTTGTGCATGGGGTCCGTTGACGAATTAGAACATTACAGTGGCGTCCGGGTGGATGACTTACATCGAGAGCATGTAGACGGTTTGGAATTCTCCGTTGACGGCGAAGAGGGCGTCTATCGGCGCATCGAAGAAGTCTTGGATTGCTGGTTTGAATCCGGCTCCATGCCTTATGCCCAGTTGCACTATCCCTTCGAAAACGAAGACGTGTTTGGTGCTGGGTTTCCTGCAGAGTTCATTGCCGAAGGGCTGGATCAAACCCGCGGGTGGTTTTATACCCTGACGGTGTTGGGGGCCGCTCTGTTTGACAAGCCTGCCTTTCGAAACGTCATCGTCAACGGCATGGTCATGGCCGAAGACGGCAAGAAAATGTCTAAGAGCCTGCGTAATTACACGCCGCCGGACGAACTGATGGAAGCCTATGGCGCTGACGCCCTGAGGCTTTATGCCATTAACTCTGGGTTGGTGAAGGGCGAAGAGCAGCGCTTTGCCGATGCAGGGGTGAAGGATATGGTGCGACGGGCCTTGTTGCCTTGGTACAACGCATTTTCGTTTTTGCGCACCTATGCGGCCATCGATAACTGGTCTCCAGACAAGGGCCTTCATGCCGGCGACAATGTCTTGGATCACTGGCTGCTATCCCGGGTGCAAACCCTGAAGAGTACGGTGGCTCGGGAAATGGAAGCCTATCGGCTGTATAACGTGGTCCCCGCGCTATTTGGTTTTATCGAGGATTTAACCAATTGGTACATAAGGCTCAACCGAGGCCGCTTTTGGGGCGAGGACATTACACCGGACAAGATCGCGGCCTACAGTACGCTCTACGAGGTGTTGCTGGAGCTTTCCAAGCTGATGGCGCCTTTTGCGCCTTTCTTATCAGAGCATCTATACCAGCAACTTGAGGCGTTGGCGGATCGTCCACCGTCGCCTAGCTCGGTGCATCTTTGTGACTACCCGGTGGCGGAACCCACCCAAATTCGACCAAACCTAGAGCTGGCCGTTGACCGTATGCAGCAGGTGATCTTGCTAGGCCGGCAAAAACGCGAAGAAGTGAAGATTGGACTGCGAACGCCCCTAGCGAAGCTAACCATCATTCATAGAGATGAAAGCCTGCTCACGGATATGCAGTCTCTGGAAAGTTATCTGCGTGACGAACTGAACGTGCTGGAGATCGCCTACAGCACTGACGAAAGTGCGTACATTGACTTGCAGGCCAAGCCTAACTTTCCGCTGTTGGGCAAGCGTTTGGGTAAGCGCATGAAATCCTTTGGTAAGCAAATCGGGCAGCTTTCCGACGAGCAAATCGCTCAGCTCCAAAGCGAAGGCGGTTTGACCCTGAGCGTGGATGGCGAGAGCGAAACATTTACCAGTGAAGAGATAGAAATTAAGCAACAGGCCAAATCAGGTACCAATACCGTATCCAATAGCCGAATTAGCGTGGACCTAGACTGCGAATTGACGCCGGAATTGATCCGCAGCGGCTATGGGCGAGAGGTAGTGAACCGAATTCAGCGTGAGCGCAAGGAACGTGGGTACTCGGTCAGCGACCGCATCCGTGTGACCTACTACGCCCAAGGTGAGCTAGCCCAAGCGATCAATGAGCATCGTGAGTACATCATGGGGGAAACCCTGAGTTTGCAGATGGAAGCAGCCACCGGTCCTCAGTCCGTGGAGTCAGAGGTTGACGGACAGACCCTGAGTTTTCAGCTGACTCAGGCTCAATAAACGGTGTGCTAGGGATGCCTAGCTCAGGAGTTGTCAGTGAAATACGAGTTTGTTAGCGCGTCAGACGATTCAAGGCTTGATCATGTGGGCAGCTATCGGCGCCGTTTACCGGTCAGTTTGGATCGCATGTATGAGAACGCCTTGGATTGGCAGCATCTGCCGTTTCAGCACAGCAGCAGTTTCAGCGCCATCGATTGTCTCGATCACGGAGGCTGGGGCTGGCGAGCGAGGGTAACCTCCGGCCAGGGTGCCGATGCGTCTACCAGTCTGTTGGAACTGATGCTGGACCGCGATGCACGCTGCTGGATCACCCGTAATCTTGAAGGCCCGAATGTGGGGGCAGAAATTTGGACCCATGTGTTTGTGGTGACGGAGCGGGTGCTGGATATCGTCGTCGACTTTTTTGTACCCAATGTACCTAGGGCTGCCCGGGACAAAGTGGGTATGGCCTACGCTAATGCCTATGAAATTCTATACGACGAAGATGTCGCTATGATGACCGAGCGACAGCGGCAATTAGATCGACGTTTAGATGGGATAAACCGAGCAGAAAAAATCGAGCTGGGTTCCGCAGATAGCATTGAACTTCCCCTTCAAGTGACTCTCTCGGGTCGCCGTTTTTTGCTGAATCGTTTAACGGACAAAGTCTCGGGACTTCCCGCAGATTGGGTGGTCTATCCGGCCCAGTGTCCGCATCAGTTGGGTCCGCTGGATGAAGTGCCTTTAGTGGAAGGAACCGTTCGTTGCCCCTGGCACGGTTACGTATTTGATGTCACGACTGGTGCTTGTGTGAGCGGCAGCCATTGTCAGTTCGGTGAGGTGCCTCAGGTTTTGGTCAGTGAATCAGGGGTGACTCTTTGCTGGAAGGCGCTGTCTTAAGCGATTCGGCCAGTCCCAGATAGGCCCCCAGTTTCAGTTACCCGTAAATTCTGAGGATTCGTTGTTTAGCTTACCTCGGATGGCGCTAGCCCGATCCTCGCTGGAAGCCGTCAAAAGATTTTGGTCGCTGTCCATGTGCATGATCGAGTTGCCCAGCGCGTAGGCCAACTGGTTTGTCGACTGCTTGATCATTTGGACGGCCAGCGGTGGTTTTGCCGCATAGTCATCGGCCATGTGCATCGCACGGGCCATCAGGTCGTCATCTGTGGTGAGGTGGTCAAGGATGCCCCAGTCAGCCATGGTTGCAGCGTCCAGCCGCTCCCCGCCGGCCACTAAGCGCTTTGCTCTAGCCGGTCCCACGAGGGCCAAAATCAGCGGCAGGCTCTTCCACATCAGGTTGATGCCTAGATTCACCTCAGGGTACTGAATGAACGCGGTTTCTGATCCAATTCGGAAGTCACAGGCAGTCGCGACGCAGGCGCCGCCACCCATGGCGGCACCGCGCCAAGCCGCAATGGTGATTTGATCCATTTCTAAAATGGCTTGGATCGCACGTTGCCCCATTCGCGCCCGCCGTCGGCGTTGCACCAGTGGCATATCCAGTGGGGGAGCAGGATCCTGTAAGTCGGCGCCCGATGAAAAGTGTCGACCAGCACCAGTGATGATGACTACCCGCACGTTCGGAACGTCGCGAAAGCTCAGCGCCGCTTGTTCAAGTTCGGCTAAGTGATCGTGGCTGAGCGCATTTGCCCGTTTGGGGCGAGAAAGGGTAATGGTGCCAATGGCGTTCTCGGCGGACACGGTCAGGTGCTTAAAGATCGTTGCGTTGCTCATGTGCGGATAGTACGACGAGCTAGGGCTGCGAAACAGACATCACGACGGAAAAGCAGGCAATAAAAAGGCGGAGGACCATGGGTCCTCCGCCTTCGAAAGATGGGAATTTCCGAGGAGGGGAGGGGAGAGGAGGTTCGGAAATCCCCGTAGTCAGCGGCGTGTTGCCACGTTCCCGCTGAATGAGGCCATTGTTACCTTGGGTAACAAACATTGCAAGCGTTTTGTGTATAAAAGTAGCCGATTAGTTCAAATTTTTGCTGAAAATCCTTCAAAACCTAAATAATTGGCCTAATTCTCGGTCTTTTAGGCAGTTTTGGCCGGTTTTTTAGGATTCGACTGAGTGAAAGCGCTAGGCTGCGGTCTTTTAGGGAAATTAAGTAACAACGTTCCGCTCGACGACGAGATATGTAAAATGTCGCCCGCCGGGGCGGACTTTCCCCCTAGGAACATCAGTTGTTACCTTTCAGTAAGGAGTTTTCATGTTGAAGGGGTCTTCGTCGGGTTTGACGCCCACTTCCCACCGTTATTTCTCCCAGCGCCTGCGCATGCATTATGTGGAGTGGGGATCTCCCCAAGATCCTACGGTGGTTCTGGTACATGGTGTTCGTGACCATTGCCGAACGTGGGATGACTTGATTCAGCGTTTGTCTGCACAGGGCAACTATCATTTTGTGGCCCCGGACTTGCGTGGACACGGAGATTCCGAGTGGGTACAAGGAAGCGGTTATCGTTATTACGACTACATTTATGACCTACAGCAGCTGATTGAGCAAAACGAGCTCGGGCCGGTAATGCTTGTGGGGCATAGTTTAGGCGGTGCCATAGCGGCTTTTTTTGCTGGCGTCTTTCCCGAGCATGTAAGCAAGCTGATTTTACTTGAAGGGATTGGTTTGTGGCGAGGTGAGCAGGAGGCTGCAGGTACCGCAGCACTGATTCGTCAATGGAGTGATATCAATCGGGACTTAGCCGGTCGCACGCCACGCCGTTATCCAGATTTGCAAACCGCCTATCAGCGCATGCAAGACGCCAATCCCCAATTGACTCAAGAACAGGCCATGCATCTAACCTCTCACGGCGTGGTGCAGTTGGAAGACGGACAATTTACGTGGAAGTACGATCAATATACCTACAATTTTCTTGGTGTGGGGTTATCTGAGGCTCAGATAGTGGAGCTTTGGCAGAATATCCAAGCGCCAACGCTGTTGATTAATGCAGACCAAGGGTTGGAAAAGCGCACGGGTCAGGATGGTACCTTGGCGCACTTCAGGCAGGCGGAGTTGCGCATCGTAGAGGGTGCAGGCCACTGGACCCACCATGACCAGCCCGAGAGCGTAACGGCGATGATCAAAGATTTTCTGGACTAGCCTTGCCGAGATCGCGGAGTAAGACGATTTGCCTGCTGCGGCCTAATGACTGCTTTCAGGGCGGCGGCACTTTTCTGGAGCGGATAAATGCAATGTTCAATAGGGGTCCCAGCCAAGTGGACGCGATTAAGGCTAAGGACGGGCCTGCAAGAACTCGGTAACCGCAGCCGCGTTCCCGCGAAAGGCAACTCGGTGGATTTTACGTTGGAGCTGAAAGTTGTACATTGGATCGTAATACTCCCGTAGCAGGTAGCTGATCCATTCTCTGTGATCGAGGACGTCTTGAAAGGCGCCCTGAATTTTTTGGGTTAGTTGCTCATGTCGTACGCCGCCAAGACGGCGTTTAATGCGCTCCGCGGCTTCTTCGTATTGGCGCTGAAGCGCACCGACGGGCAACCCCGCCTGCGCATGCTCTAGTTGGGCGTCGTGAACATATTCTTGATAGATGTGTTCTACCCGTTCATCAAAGGATGCCTCGACCAGAGCGATAGGTGCCTGCTGCATCTGTTGATGCCATGCTAACGGGAGACCAATACGCCCAATGGTACGAGATTCATCCTCAACTACCAGAGACTCAAATTCGTGCTGCAGGTATTTTATCGCCAGCGTGTTTTCAAAGGTCACTGGTGTTGGTTGTGGGGTGAGTCGGCGGCCGAAGGCTGATCCTCGGTGGTTGGCCAGCCCCTCTAAATCGATGCTTTGATCAATATTCTGGACCAGTACGGTTTTGGCCGAGCCCGTACGCCCACTGATCAGCCACCAAGACTTGTTGGGTTGATCTAGGGTCGTTAAACAGGCGTTTCTCAGGGTTTTGAAGCCGCCCTCAACCTTGGGTATGGCTATCCCACTATCGGCGAGCCATTGTTGAGCAAGACTCGATCGCTGGCCGCCCCGCCAACACATCACCCTGGCGTCGGGGTTGGCGCGACAAAAGGCACTCCATGATTCCAAACGTTGGGCTCTGATGTCTCCGCTGACCAGTCGGTGACCTACGGTGACCGCGGCTGCCTGCCCTTGTTGTTTGTAAACGATGCCCACGTGAGTGCGCTCTTCGTCGTTCAATATGGGTAGGTTCACGCTGTTAGGTAGCTGCCCTACCTTAAATTCAGCCGGTGCGCGCACGTCCAGTAGCGGCGGCGTTTGCCTAAGCAACGTGGTGGCAGACACGTTATGGGGTTCGATCTTTAATATTGGTGCCAGCCTCGAAGAATTCTAGGTGAGCCTTGAGAATATCAATAACGTCTGTTCGCTCTTGATTGCGCGCAACCTGTAGTGCCAGCCTCTGTAGCTCGATGGCTTTCTCAAAGTTGCCATTTGCTGCATAGGTCGCTGCCCAAGTATCAAGATACTCCGGGTGCCGCTGAACTTGCTTATTGTTGTTCATCATGGCGTCCATAATGGTCTGGGCATAACCGGGTTTCTGCAGACCTTTTCTATCTGTTACGGCCAGTATCCAAGCCACCTCGTTCACAATTGCGGCATCGCCGTGGTGGCTGGCTTGAACCGTGGAAACCGCTTTTTTGTACCATCGAATGGCTTTTCGAGTGGAGGGTCTCACGCCGACGCCCTTGGCGAACATATTACCCAAGACTACCATGGCCTCGGCATCGCCTGATTCCGCCAACTCGGATAGCAGGGGAATGATCTGAGTTTTGGCGGATTGATCTGGAGAACTTCCAATATAGCGAGCGTAGCTGATGACCGCCTTGGGGTTTTTTAGCTCCGCGGCCTTGGCAAAATAAGCGTTTGCCAGATTCTCATTGGCCTCCACGTAGCTGCCTCGCTGATATTGGCGAGCCAGGTACAAATAGGCTTCGGCGTAACCAAGGGCACCGGCCTGCTCAAGAAGGTCAATGGCGCTGGCGGTTTTGCGCGCAGGATCAAGAACGACCTGTGCCGACGGTGTGTGGGCCGGTTGTGTGGAATCTTCCAGCAGTAGGCGCCCTAGGGTGTACATGGACTCAGTAGAGCCTAGGCCAATGGCTGCAATGTGATTGTCGATAGCAAGTTGGGTCAATTCCGCTGCGTTTTTTCTGGATTGGTCCACCTCGGCTTGCCCGTTAGTATTCTTGGGTGTTGTCTTAAGCCCAGACTGATACCAGTAAATGCGCGCCAACAGAGTGTGCGTCAACAGGTTGTCGGCTCGGCTAGCCAATTCGAGCCAGCGAATAGCCGGCTCATAGCGCTGTTGCCGCGCCAAGTAGGTGCCGATGGCCGCTTGAGCTGCGGTATCTTCGGCGTCAGCCAGAATTCGCAGCACATCCCATGGGTTTCCACCTTTGCCGGCGACAGGGTCAACAAGACCGGATAGGTCAAAGTAGGTGGTGGTTACTGGGCTTGTCGCGTCGGGCCGGGACAGTATCAGCAGCTGTAGCGGGGCGGTACTGTTGCTCTGGTAAATGTCACCGACCAGTTGATCGCCGCTGTCGCCGATCAAAAGTCGAGCATCGGCCCTGCTCAATACACGATAGGGTTGTTGGCGACTCCCGTCTCCGGTTGCGCGAATATTTCGCTTGATGCCTTCGAGTTGTTGGCTGTGCAAGGCAGCGCCTTCCTCTGCATCGACGTGCTGATAAAAGTCTGTAAGAGCGTGGTGCCCGGTGAGACTGGAAGCGTTCCCTTCCACTAGCGCCGAACCAAGGGCGCCAAGCGCCAAGGGTTCGTCAGTCCCTAGTCCAAGCACTCGCAGTTCTAGGCCCGTAGACTCTTTCAGAGCGTCATGGAATTCAGCCTGGTTGAGATAGGCCTCTCGCTCCTGCTTTAGACTGGCATCGGCCTCAGTCGCTGTCTTGTTTTCAGGCAGGCCAGCACAGCCGCTGGCAAAAACAGCCCAGCAGAGTGCAATGGTGAAAAAATTCATCGGAGGACGCATTGGGGGTTTATAGCACTCTGGGTCTGACGATGAAATAAGCGCGGGCTAACATTGGCGCTGAGCTGCCAAGATCGTCAATCTTTTGTCGATTGCCCCGGGCGTGTCGGGTACCTGGATGGCTTGAGCCTAGGTCTGTGAGGGTTAAACTAGAAGTTCAATAAGTGGAGCTATCCCATGTCTTACGCCAGCAAAATGGAACTGCCGTCTGCTGCTACAGCACTGCCTGGACGTGCACAAACAATGCCTGTGCCAAGTGAGCACTTCGTGCTCGGTCAGCCGTTGCTGCCCCCGTTTCCCGCTGAAACAAAAATGGTTCAATTCGGTATGGGCTGTTTTTGGGGCGCCGAGCGACGGTTTTGGGAAATGCATGGTGTGCTGACCACGGCGGTAGGCTATTCGGGTGGCATCACCGAAAATCCCAGTTACGAGGAGGTGTGTTCCGGCGGGACCGGTCACACAGAGACGGTGTTAGTGGTCTACGACCCGAGCCAAGTGAGCTTTACTGCGCTGTTAAAAATGTTTTGGGAAAGTCATGATCCCACCCAAGGTATGCGCCAGGGTAACGATTTGGGCACACAGTATCGATCTGCGATTTACACCTTCGACGAGGAGCAGGCGGAACTGGCTCAGGCTAGCAAAGGGCTGTTTCAGGAGGCTCTCACCGCTGTCGGTTTTGGGCCAATTACCACCGAAGTGCATGCATCGGGTCCCTTTTACTACGCCGAGCACTTTCACCAGCAATACCTAGCAAAAGTGCCTAACGGTTACTGCGGTCTTGGCGGCACCGGAGTTGGCTGCGATATGGCACCGCTAGCAGAATTTCAGGCCGGATCGCAGACTGAACTTGGGTCAGTTAGCTAACGTTGACTCGCGTTGCATCGCAGCGTTGACAGCGCTGGCGGCTAACCAGCCGTCCTTGTTTGACATCAAATTGCTTGCCGCCGTCATCTACCCATTTGTGGAAACCAGATCGGCACAGCGTATTCCCAGATCCCCGCTCCTTGCGGCTGCGTTTTCGATATTTGTTGAGGTCGGTAGGTTTTTCCATGGCGGCAACCACGTGACGACGAGCGGCGAGTTTAACGCCAAATCGAGGATATCGGGGAGTTGGTTGGCCCTATGCAAGGCTGGGGGTAAGATGCCGCCGTCTTCATTGAGGTTGGGCAGGTATTCTGCACGATGACTTGTTCAACCCAAGGTCCAAAACAATAAGGAATGCAGAGTTGATAGTCAGCATCGTTGAGATGAGTTCGCGGCTTAGATACGGGTCAGTTCAATGAGCCACAAGGGTATTGGTATCGATTTTGGCACCAGTAACTCGGCGGCGGCCGTATTCGATGGAGAGCATGTTCGGCTGGTTCAGCTTGAACAGGCGGATGCCATTATTCCTTCCGCCACCTATATTGATCGGGCGCTAACTGCAAAGACCGGCCAACTGGCTGTGGATCAGTACATTGCCGATAACACAGGCCGTACGGTTGAAATGGTGCCAGAGGTGATTGGTGAGACTAGCCAATTTGTCGAAGGGGCCGGCAGTGATGGCGGCCCCGGCGAAGTGGAAACAGCCACTGAGAAAGTCTACGGAGCGGCGGTCACCGATAGCAGTTTGCAAGGCCGGCTGTTTAGAGGCACCAAGCGGCTGCTTGGCGATGAGAATGTGCGTCGCCTGATGGTCTTTGATCACCCGTTCCGTCTGGTGGCGCTGATTACGCCACTGTTGCTCAGGATACGCCAGAGCGTCGAAGCTGACGCTGGCACAATTGCAGGGGCAAACCTCGGGTATCCGGTAAATTTTGAGGGCAGGGATGCTTTTTCTAATCAGTTGGCTCTGAGTCGTCTCGGGGAAGCGTTTGGCTATGCAGGCATAAAACAGCAACATTTTTATCCTGAGCCCATCGCGGCGGCGGTGAGTTTTTTGCACAGCAATGCCCATGCTCAGGGCGAAACTCTACTGTGTTTGGACTTTGGCGGCGGCACCTTGGACTTTTGCGTGCTGCGCCGTGAGGGACAAGATTTTTCCGTTGTGGCAACTCACGGTATCGGGTTGGGCGGTGATCATCTGGATCAGATCCTTTACCGGGCGCTGTTGTTCCCTGAACTGGGTAAGGGCGAGGTTTGGCGCCGCCGAGGATTCGATCGACAGATCGAAACACGCTTTCCCTTTGAAGACTTCGAGGATCTGTTAGTCAACTGGGCCGTGACCTATACCCTCAATCAGAACAAGTACACCACGCCGGTGCTGGAGCGCATCGCGGCAGGTGGGTCCGGGGTCCACAAGTTTGAGCGGCTGCGGGATGTTATTCAGCACAATTTGAGCTATCTGTTGTTTGCTCGGATCAAGGACCTTAAAGCTGAGCTGTCGGTCAAACAGGCGGCAACCTTGGATGTGCCGGAAATCGATTTACAGCTCGAGCTGACCCGGACCGAGTTTGAACACATGATCGCAGAGCCGCTGCAACGGGTTGCCCTGGCACTGGATGAAACCGTGGCAAAAGCCGGAATGACCCATCAGGATATTGATATCGTGTTGGGTACTGGCGGCTCCAGTTTGATACCAGCAGTTAAGGGATTGCTGACCGAGCGTTTTCCTCAGCGGGTTGTGGAGCACGATCCATTTACCAGCGTGGCTTGCGGTTTGGCGATAGCAAATTACCGAGGCCTAACCTTCGGCAAGTGACTTGATCAGTCAATTTCCACAGGTGGCTGCCAGCCGCCGTCAATGGTGGTGAAAAACGATTTAAGAATTCGGTAGGTAAGGCCCCATACGAAGTGGCCGCCGCTGAGGCGATAGCCGTTAAAGACGGTAGGTCTGCCGGCCATTGGCAGGGTCTGCGTGTCGTGTAGTGAGTTACCTGCTAGAACTGGCAGGGGGGCCCAGACCACATCGGCAACCTCATGGTTGGGCTGAAAGGCAGGTGTGTGTGTGGTGATAAAGACATGGGGGGCGATGAGCATGTCTAAAGTTCTGCCTCTTGGTTGCGCTCGCTGATGGTCCAGAGCGCCTAAGTATTCCGCATCCTCCAAACTCAAGCCGATCTCTTCGTGAGTTTCTCGCATGGCCGCAGCGCGCAGGTCCACATCGTCGTCTTCCCGGTGCCCTCCAGGAAATGCCATGTGGCCAGACCACGGATCGCCGGTTCGTTCGGCTCTTTTGATAAAGAGAATGTCGCTGAATTCCGCTGGTTGCTCGTCGCTTTGCCGCAAAATAATAGCCACGGAAGCCTGCCGGGTCTTTTCCCTCGGTGTGACCAATGTGGGCTGGAAGCCTTGCATGGCAGCGCGAATTTTCGTTGTGGGGAATGTCACCCGTTACCGCCTCGAAAAAGGCTTATCATAGCGGACATTGACCGGATCTTGGGCGTTTCCTGATGACTCTTCTGGTGACCTGAGGAATCCTGCGCCTTGGGCGGATTAGATTATCGGACGCGCCCATACACTAGCGGTTATGAGGAGGAATCCATGGCTGAAAAAGAGACTGAAAAAGTGACTGAAGATGTGACTGAGAAAACGGCACAAAAAAGAGCACGGCAGCTGGCCAGCGGTAGTAACCAGTGCTTTGTCTGCGGCCCTGCCAATCCCATTGGTCTTGGGGTAACGTTCAGGCTAGATGGCGACGTTTGCCGCGGCGAGTTCACGCCGGGTCCTGAGCACATGGGTTACGACCAAGTCACTCACGGGGGCATTGTCTTTAGCTTGTTGGATGATGTGATGGCGAATTGGGTTTGGCTTCAAGGCGAGCGCTGTTTCACTGCCAAGGCAGATATTCGCTACCGTGCCGAGTTACCCGTCGGAACCGCCATTCGACTGGAGGGCCGCTGTATCAAGCGCAAGGGTCGGTTGGCCCAAATGGAAGGTTTGTTGATTCGGCAGGCAGACGACTTTGTCGTTGCGCAGGCCTCTGGCGCCTTTATGGTGTCGGTTTAGCGTCAATTAGTTACGCTTCAATAAATAACAGGGAACTCAGGAGAGGTTGGTGGAATACGTTTCAATCGTGGTTATGTTGGCGCTGCTTCAATTTGTCTACTTTAGTGTTGAAGTTGGACGCGCTCGGGGACGCTTTAACGTGCAAGTGCCAGCCACCTCCGGCAACGAGGGTTTTGAGCGCTACTTTCGAGCTCAGCAAAACACCGCTGAGCAGTTACTGGTGTTTTTACCTGCTGTTTATGCCTGTGGTTTCTATGCCAGCGAGGCTTTGGCAACGGTTTTGGGTTTACTCTTTGTGCTGGGCCGTATGCTCTATTTTCGTGGTTATACGGACCCGGAAAAGAACCGCGCGCCTGGATTCGTGCTTGGACTCCTAGCCAATGTCGTCATGATCTTGGCGACGCTCTACAGTTTAGGGGTGTCGCTCATATCCTAGTGCCCTAGTGCCCTCGGCCCTTGGCGCTGAGGCCAGAATTTAACGCCAGAAAGCTCTTGCTGAGCCCCGCTGCCGAGACCTGTTTCTAAAGATCTATGGTAAGGATGTTAAGCCCCTGGATAGTGTCGACGTAACCAATCCAGCATGGCGGCATTGGTTTGCTCAGGCAGTTCTTGCTGGATCCAGTGTCCGCAGGGCAGATCCACAACTTCGAGGTCGCTGACTCGGTTGGCTAAGTTTTTGGATTTGGGCACCATGTCATAGTCGCCAAAAATCGCTAGGGTGGGCTGGTAAATATGCTGTTCATAGGCACCCATAATCTCCCAGTTGCGGCTGAGATTGCGGTACCAATTGATGCCGCCGGTGAAGCCAGAGTGGGCGAAGGCATCTAAGAAAACCTGCATCTCAGCGTCACTCATAATGGGGTCCCCGGGTACGCCGTCGGCCAACGCTGGATCTTTGGCCATGTTGATCATATTCATGCCGGGGCCGAGCTCCAGTTTCGGGTGCTGCCATTGGTTAGTCCGGTACATGTTGTTCAGAAACTGTGTTGCGTTGCTGGCGAACACCTCATCAGCAACGCCGGGTTGGCGATTAAAATGCACCATGTAAAAGTCAGGCCCTAGCATCTGCTCCCAAAACCCGATCCACTCGGTTTCGCCGCGTTCCATGAACGGCACGCTGAGGTTAATTACTCGGGATACTCGATCACGGTGCATCATCGCTAGATTCCATACGATGATGGCACCCCAGTCATGTCCTACAAAGCATGCGTCTTGGTAGCCAAAGTGATCCAGCAGTGCCATCAGGTCGCCGGTCAGACAAGTTATGTCGTAATCCGTCACCGCCTCGGGTTTGGTGGAGCGACCGTAGCCGCGTTGATTTGGCACGATGACGTGATAACCCGCGTCCACTAAGGGCTGTATCTGGTGACGCCAAGAAAATGCGTGCTCAGGCCAGCCGTGGCACAACACCACAGGTTTGCCGCATCCTGCACTGAACACTTCCAGCTCAACATCGTTTACCGAAATCATTTTCGGCTCTGGGAAATCTTCCATGGCCCTTCCTGTTAACACGGATTGAGATAGGTTAGCTTGGCGAAGGAGAGGCATTCAAGGCAAGAGAGGAATTGATGAGCGCGATTGATGAAAAAAAACTGGGAGATTTTTTAAAGCAAACCAGCGGTATGGTCACGGCGGGATTTAATTGCGCCATCACGGTATTGGGTGATCGGTTGGATTTATACCAAGGACTGGCTGAATTGGGCCCGAGCACCAGCGAGGATTTAGCTAAACATTTGAACCTGCACGAACGCTGGGTGCGAGAGTGGTTGCAGCAGCAAGCCTGTATCCGTCAGGTTGAGTATTCGCCTACCACTGAATTGTTTTCCTTGTCACCAGAGGCTCATGCGGTGTTGGTGGACGAGGACCATCCCGCTTATTTGATGGGCGGGTTTGACTCGGCCTTAGCCGTGTTTCCTGCGGTGACCAAACTGGAGGAGGCTTTTCGTACCGGACTGGGCATGAGCTATGACGACCACGGTCCGGATTGCGCCTGTGGTATTGAGCGCATGGGGGCGTTTAGTAAGAAGCATCGTTTGGTGACCGAGATGGTGCCGCTGATTTCCGGTATGCACGACCGGCTGCTGGCTGGGGCCAGCGTTGCCGATGTGGGCTGCGGAGGCGGGTTGGCCGTTATCGCTCTGGCCCAGGCCTATCCCCAGAGTTCGTTTGTAGGTTACGACACTTCTGAGATTGCGCTGGGCCGAGCCAGGGCGAACATCGCTGAGGCAGGACTAGACAATGTGCGCCTGTGTAACCCCTTTCAAGAGGCGCTACCCCAACAGCCGGAATTTGATCTGATTACGACGTTTGACGTGATTCACGACACGCCGTACCCACAGTCGTTAATCGAGCAAATTCATGCCGCAGTAAAAGACGATGGTTTTTGGCTGTGTGAAGACATCAAGGGCTTTGAAACCTTTGCGGAAAATTTGGAGCAACACCCCATCGCGGCCCTGCTGTACAGTTTTTCGGTCACAGTGTGCATGAACAGCGGGCTGTCCACGGAAGATGGCGCAGGCTTGGGCACCCTAGGCTTCACCGAGCAAGTGGCGAGACAAATGACAGCGGCATCGGGTTTTACTGGCTTTGAAAAGCTCGATGTTGAGAATCCAATGAACAATTATTATTTGCTGAGCAAGTAATAATTGAATTCGAAAGCGGGCACACTTGTCCGCCTAAAGTAAACCACGCTCCCGGTCAGATCTCATATTGGCTGCGGACGCAGAAGGATGTTTCATGAGCGATTCAAAACACCGAGGCCCCCAAGGTATGGGGTTCGATACCCTGTCCCTACATGCCGGGCAGGCACCGGATCCCACAACCGGCGCGCGAGCGACGCCGATTTACCAAAGTGCGGCCTTTGTTTTTCCGGATTCTGATGTTGCTGCAGGGTTGTTTAACATCGAGCGTGCGGGCCACGTCTATTCTCGGCTTTCTAACCCTACCAATGCGGTACTGGAGGAGCGCATGGCAGCGCTGGATCACGGCGTAGGTGCCGTGGTTACGGCCAGTGGTCAAGCCGCCCTGCACTTGGCGATCACCGCGATCTTGAGCGCTGGTGACCACATTGTTTCCTCTCGCTCTATCTATGGCGGCACCCACAATTTGTTGGAATACACGCTGTCACGCTTTGGCATCACGACAACGTTTGTCGACCCCAGAGAGCCATCGGCCTTTGCCGACGCCATACAGGACAATACGCGGCTTATATTCGGGGAGGTGTTGGGCAATCCCGGCTTAGAGGTGCTGGATATTCCAAAAATCGCCGACGTTGCCCACGCCAATGATTTACCGCTGCTAATTGATGCCACCTTTGTTACCCCCTATCTCTGTCAGCCCATAGAACTGGGTGCCGATTTGGTTGTGCATTCGGCGACCAAGTTTTTAAGCGGTCACGGCGTGGTTGTTGGCGGCGTCGTTGTCGATGGTGGTACCTTCGACTGGCAAAGTAGTGACAAGTTCCCCACTCTGAGCGAGCCCTATGTTGGCTTCCACAATCTGGTTTTCGCGGATGAGTTTGGCCCTGCAGCCTTTATCACCCGAGCACGCAAGGAAGGCATTCGAGACTTCGGCGCCTGTATGGCGCCCATGACAGCGTTCCAGATTTTGCAGGGCCTAGAGACCCTGCCGCTGCGTATGGCTAAACATGTGAGCAATGCCCTGGAAGTGGCTACCTTTTTGGAGCAGCACGACATGGTGCTTTCCGTGTCTCATCCCGGATTACCCAGTCATCCGGACTACGAACTGGCCCAGCGTATGCTGCCTAAGGGTTGCGGCGCGGTATTTAGCTTTGAACTCAAGGGCGGGCGAGAGGCTGGGCGGGTTTTTATTGAATCCCTGAATGTCTTTTCCCATCTAGCCAATGTTGGTGATGCCAAGTCATTGGTGATTCATCCGGCCAGCACCACCCACCATCGGGTGGACGAGGCAAGTTTGCTGGCTTCGGGGATTGGCCCGGGCTTAGTTCGTTTGAGCGTTGGCTTAGAAGACAGCAAGGATCTAATCAGTGACCTCAAAGGGGGGCTGCGTGCAGTGGAAAAGATGCACAAGCAACAGGCCGCCAAGGAGTCCGTATGAACATTCAGATCGATGGCAAGACCATCGCTTACAGCAATGGCAGCGGCCATCCATCTCAAGACGCACCGCTGATTATTTTTCTCCACGGTGCAGGGATGGATCACAGCGTCTGGGTTATGCCCGCACGGTACTTTGCGCGCCATGGCTACCGGGTCATGGCTGTGGATTTGCCCGGACACGGTCGGTCAGACGGGCCGGCTCTGGATAACATTGATGAAATGGCGGACTGGGTACGGGCATTGATTGAGCACGAATCAGGAAACCCAAGGGAAACCGTTTTGGCGGGTCACAGCATGGGGTCGTTGATTTGCCTGAGCCTTGCCGCCCGTTACTCAGACTTAGTCGACAAAGTGCTGTTGCTGGGAACGTCGGCGCCCATGCCAGTGGCCGACGTCCTGCTCAATGCCGCCCAAGATAACGATCATGCCGCCATTGATATGGCCAACACCTGGAGCCACGGTCAGCGCAGCATGATGGGAGCCAGCGATAATCCGGGCACCTCCAACCTATATATGGGCGAGCGCCTGCTGGAGCGGGTAGCCGACGACGTGTATTTCAGAGACTTCACGGCCTGTAACGGATTTACCACCGAACATTATCCTTCCATAGAGACGCCGACGCTGATCATTACCGGTGACGAGGACAAAATGACGCCGCCAAAAGCCGGGATGGCAGTAGCGGGTATGCTGAAGAACAGCCAGGTGACACACTTAAAGGGCTGCGGTCATTCCATGCTCGTTGAGCAGCCCAACCAGACCCTGGACGCCATGGCAGCCTTTATTCTCAATTGATTTAGAGCAGACTGGAAACGCGCAGGTAGCTGGCTTTGGATTGGGGCAGGCGAGGACGAAGGCCTTCGTCATTCAGGCAGGTCGTTGGCTTGGATTCTTAGCCTGAGATCCTAGCTGGGCACAGGTGGCTCGTTTGGCTATTCATCTGGAATATTAGCCAAGGCGTCGCGCAACGCGGAGTTTAGGGCTCGGTCTTGGTTTGAGAAAAAGTGGTCGCCCCCTTGGATTGGATGGGTGCCTGCGAAGGGCTGCTCCGCAAACCAGCCTGTATCCACGTAGTCGTCGTTTTCACACCAAATGGCATGAAGATCAGTGTTAGTCGATGGCGTGATATTTTGAAAGTTCATCGCCTTAGTCGGCGGGGCCACCAAGATTGCTGTGACGGGTCGAATGCGGGGGGGCATTGAGTTCCCAAGGGCATGCCAGAGGACGTGGGCGCCAAAAGAGTAACCGATCAAGATCGGTGCTTTGGCGCCGGGGTTCGCTGCCAACTCGTCTATGACCGCGTACAAGTCGCCAACCTCCGGCGGACTATAGGCTTGCTGCTGCCTTTCTTCATCGCTCGCCCGACCGCTCACCCCTGCACTTTCCCCCACACCACGGAAGTTGAAACGGGCGACAGTTATGCCAAGGGGCACTAAGGTCTGGGTGCAGATGTCCAGCACCCGGTCATGCATGCTGCCGCCATAGAGTGGGTGGGGGTGGCAGAGTACTGCGGTGCCTCGGGAAGCCCCGTCTGGCTGGGTAATGCGCATTTCCAATTGTCCTGCCGGCCCTGAAATATGATGGGTTGGGGACGTTGTCATGTAAAAGGATCCTAGCACCACGATAATGATCACAAGTGTGCTTTAATTTTGGTCTTGCGTCCTGAGTTTCTGGTTGCCGAGGCGCCGCCTTGGGTAAGAGAAGTGAGACGGCGCGAAACTGTTGCGGGGCAACGAATCAGACCTAGGAATGATCATGATCGACTTGTATACGTGGCCGACACCGAATGGACGCAAGGTCTCCATAGCTCTTGAGGAAATGGGTCTTGCCTACAACGCCCATGGGGTCAATTTGCAGGAACAGGCACAATTTGCGCCGGAGTTTTTGAAGATATCACCCAACAATAAAATTCCTGCCTTGGTGGATCACGAATCCGGTCAAAAACTGATGGAGTCAGGGGCTATATTGATCTATCTAGCCGACAAGGTGTCCGACTTTTGGGGTGAAGACCGTTATACGACCCTGCAATGGCTGATGTGGCAAATGGGCGGGCTGGGTCCGATGTTGGGTCAAGTCCATTACTTCAAAAAGTACAATGCCGGTAAATCAGTCTATGCGGAGGAGCGTTTTTTTGCCGAGGCCCAGCGTTTGTACGGAGTCTTGGATCGACGCTTGGCAGAAAAGCGCTTTGTTTCTGGAAGTTTTTCCATCGCGGACATGGCGATCTGGCCCTGGGTTTCTCGCTTCGAATGGCAGGGCATCGCGCTAGCCGACTTCCCTCATGTGCGCGCATGGTATGAGACCATCGCAGAGCGGCCAGGGGTGCAGCGAGGCTACGACCAGCCTATGTACGTAAACCCCATTCCGATGCCCTAGCCTAGGTTGATCGGATCTGCGAGTAAGGTCAGTCAGACAGTAGCGTTTCCTGCAGAGCGGTGAGCAGAGTTTGGCCTGCGTGCTCGGAATAGGGGACTGAGTCGCCGTGGCCCCAAACCGGCCCCGGCCAAGCGGCGTCATCACTGCGCCGGGCTATGATGTGGATGTGCAGCATCGGGACCTGATTACCCAAGGCGGCAATGTTCATCTTTGGAGCGCCGGTCATAGATTGCAGGCCCTTGCTGATATCTGCGATGGCTCGGGTGACTTGGGTAAACGTATCTCTGCTCAACTCATGAAGCTCTGTGACGCCGGTAATTTCTGGAACGAGAATTAGCCAAGGGTATCGAGCATCGTTCATCAGCAGGAGCCGACATCCGGCAATCTGGCCGATTTGCCATGTGTCTTGGGCGAGCCGAGGATCCAGTTCAAAGTCCGCCATAGTCTTCCCAATTATTCGTTTTCTGATCAGAGTTTGCGGAGATTATACCGGAATGCTCCCGGCTACCGTGGTGCGGTGCATGATGCGCTGGTAGCCGGCGTAACCGCCTTGGGCGCTATGCAAAACAGACCGGTTGTCCCACAGGGTCAGCATGTTTTTAGCCCATCGGTGCTGATAGATCAGATCGGGTTGTAGCATGTGGTTGAATAATTGAGTCAAAAGCTCAGCACTTTCGGCCTCTGTCATTCCCTCAATACCGATGGTGTATACAGGATTGATCCAAAGGGCCTGCCGCCCGGAATCCGGGTGGGTACGGATGATTGGATGCAGTTGGGTTTGCCAAGCGTCGTTGCTGGGCTCAATGGTCATACTGGTGCGCTGTCCACCAGCCCGAACAGCCTCTCGGCTGTAGGATTTTCGAGCGCTGTGGATGGATCGACGTCCCTCTATTTGCTGCAGTAAATCCCTAGGCAGCGTCTCCAAGGCGCGAATACCATCAACGAAATGCGTGTCGCCGCCAATGGGTGGCACCACTTTGGCGTGAAGAATGGTGGCGCTGGGCGGGCGCACTTGGAACGACCAATCCGAGTGCCAGCTGCTGCCGAAGGGCACTACCTCTTCATCGGGGTCTCGTCTGATCTCTAGGATGTGCCTGTGATCTGTTAATGCTTTGACGTAGGGGTTATGCCCGAAGGTACCGAACGCTCTAGTAAATGCTTCAAGCTGAGTGTGGGTCAGCGGCTGATCCGGGAAGTAAAGCACCTGATACCGGTGCCAAAGGTCGCAAAGTTGCTCGACAACATCTCGACTCAATCCTGCTCCAAGCTGGATCCCTCGCACTTGGGCGGCAAAGTCGTTGGCATGAGGGGAAACAGATAAATTCAACACAGTGGCTCTGAAGGTTCTTCGGGCAAGCTAAATTTAAAATAGTGCCAGAGCAAGCAGGGCTGCAGCGACACAACCTGTACAGAACACATAGAAGGCCAAGGTCCAATCACTAGAGGGAGAGTCCTCGCCGCGATTTTTTCGGCGGTAGAGCAGCCAAGCGATTAGCAAGACTGCAGTAGCCACCAGCAATATGGGAATGATGTATTTGACCATGGGTTTCCTACCTTTTGATCCCAGAGGCTACTGGGTCACAAAAGTCAAAATATGATGAATTTTCTGTTGGGTTCCAACTAGTGCATCTCCACGCAAGTTAACGCACAATTGCGTCTTCTTGAGGCCAGCACCAAGGTGACAAAGGCCGGATTCGACAGCGATGGAGGCGGAATGACCACAACGCAGAGAGAGCTTAGTGCACAAGAGCGCGATAAGCCGATATACAGCAACTTCAGAGAGTTAGCCGATCATGGATTTTCTCTGGCCCCAGGGATCTGTGTGTTTATTGCCAGCGTGCACACGGCAGCCTTGGTTCTCGGTGTATGGCTATTTGCTGCCGCGCCCAGCGATTGGATGTGGGCGGGCACTCTTTGGTTTATTGCGCACTTTTTTCTTGGCTCCCTGTCCACAACCTTATATAGCCACCGATTAATTACCCACAACGCGGTTAAACATGTCAGTTTGCCGGTGCATCTATTCTTCAATGTGTTTGGTCAGATCTTTAGCGTCCAAGGCAGCGTTCGGCGCTGGGCGGCCAATCACTCCCTCCACCACGGTGTGGATCGTCATGGAAAGAAAGAACTGGATCCCTACAGCGCAACTTGGTTCCCCGATCCTGTTCGTAATTTTTTGTGGTCCCATACCCTGACCCACCTCTACGACCATCCAAAGACAGAGGAATATCAGCGCTCTCATAACGCTAAGCGGCACCCGGTCATCATGTGGCAGGACAAGTGGTATGGATTGCTGACTACCTTCTGGATCTTCCTTTTCCCAATGGGATTGGGCTTCGCTCTTGGCGGTTTTACCGGCATGTTCGCCTTAGCGGCTGGTTCCATGCTTGGTACCGTGGCGGTTCAGCACAACACTTGGACGGTTAACAGTGTGACCCACATGTGGGGGGTTACGCCGGGTGTGAAAAGTTCGGCGTCTAACAACTACGTGTGGCTCGGACCGCTCGGTGAGGGCAATCATCACGGGGACCATCACGATTTCCCAAGGGATTATCGCAATGGTTTTGGCATTTCTGGCTGGCTGTTGGATCCCACTCGATACACGATTTTAGCCTTACGGGCCCTCGGCCTAGTCAAAGGGCTGAATCGTGCCTCGAAGCATGAGGAGGCGGAAATTGTCGGGCAGCGCAAACTGGCCGAGTTGAGTGTGTTTAAGCCACTGTCTCGGGAAGCGGCGGCCCTTGCCGAGCAGTTGGAGAAGACAGCGTTGACGCTAAAGAACGAATGGGTAGATGCGTTAGCGCATTTAGAAAAACTCAAGCGCCAGTCCCGGCAAAAAGCGGAAGCGGGACGACAAGAGCTGTTGCGAGATTTGGAACTGGCGCAAAAAGCGGTAGCCAAACGCCGAGAAGCATTTTTCGACGCCGTGGATCGTCTGCGTTCTCACGTCGAGGTATACGCCTGATTAAAGGCCGTGTCGCCAGCTTGATTGGAACGGCGATGATGCGCTGCCGTCCGTGACGACTTGGATCACTCCTTGGATGGCCCAGCACTGGATGGCCTTGGCGCTACTGGGCCTTTATACCCTGATTTTGATGTACAACGCCTTTCTCGGTCTCCGGGCCAGCGCGAGCGTTGCGGGCTATTACGTCGGTGCCCGTAACATGTCTGGCCCCGTGATCGGGTTGTCCTTCTTCGCCACCTTCGCCTCAACAAATAGCTACATCGGTCACGCCGGAAAGGGGTACGAATACGGTTTGGCGTGGATGGCTATGCCCATCATGTTGATCTTTTTCACCTTTGTGTCTTGGCGATTTATCGGCCCGAAAACACGCCTGCTAGCCAGAAATTTCGATGCGCTGACCCTACCCGACTTTTTAGCCGCTCGGTTTTTGTCAGCAAACACAGGCCCGCGAGCGCCCCTGCGTTTAGCCACAGCGGTCATCGTCATGCTTTGCAGCCTGCTTTACCTGATAGCGATTTTTAAAGGGGCCGGCCATTTGTTCGAACGCTTTTTTCAAATTCCCTACGACCTGGCCATCGGCTTGGCCCTAGCCATCGTGGTTCTTTATACCTCGGTGGGCGGCTTTGTTTCTGTGGTGAGAACCGATGCGCTGCAAGGCCTGATGATGGTATTCGGTGCGGTGTTAATTTTTTACTTCGTCACCCGGGCCGCCGGTGGCGTTGACGCCATAACCGCGCTTGCGGCAATACCCGATAAACAATTTGTTTTTGATCTCAATGGCGGCATTCCTTTCGTGGTGCTTTTGGGTATAGCCCTATCCGGCTCATTGAAATTGATTGTGGACCCCCGTCAGACCTCACGGTTTTTTGGTCTTCGTGATGAAAAGGCTCTTCGATCGGGTATGTGGGTGGCGATAGCCGGTTTGACAGTAGTGCAGCTCTGTCTTTACCCCATTGGTGTGTATGCCCACCTGTTACTTGATGGTGTTGCGGATACAGACTTAATTGTACCGACCTTGGTCAATGATCCGTCAGTTTTTCCTTTGTGGGCAGGTGATTTCTTGTTCGTTGCAATCGTCGCCGCGGCCATGTCATCTATGGACAGCGTTTTGCTGGTAGCAGCATCCACCGGGTTTAGGAACTTGGTCCTGCCTTTCACAGGCTCTCAGACCATGGTCGCCGCTCATCAGCTCGGCTGGACGCGGTTCCTCGTAGTTTTCTTGGCAGCGTTATCTGCCTTCTTTGCCTTAGACCCGCCGGGCGACATTCTGCAAATTACGATTTTCTCCGGCAGCCTCTATGCTGCGTGTTTTCTGCCCGCGGTTGTGCTTGGTTTGTATTGGTCGAAGGGCAGCGCCCAAGGCGTGCTTGTGTCCATGGTGGCAGGGGTAGTGACCCTGTTGGTTTGGCTTTCCCAAGGATACAGCAGCGTTTTACACGAGGTGTTTCCGGCGTTAGCTATTTCATTATCAGCCTACGTGGCGGTGGCGGTTTTGGATGGACGAAGAGTCGACTTAGAGGCGCTGCTAGCCGACCCTCGGCAGACAGAGGCCTAGTTAGCGCACCGGGTCGTTAGTTGCCAGAGCTGCGCGGCCAACGCCGCGCCTTCGTATGGGCAATAGCACTAGGCAATAGCCCCTTATTTTGCTGCCTCTGCAGTCACCTGAGCGATACTGGGCCGGGTGGCTAAGGTGCCCATTAGTTCGCTGATCTGCGGGTAATCGGCAAGCAGCTCTGTTCCGAACATTTTTTGTCCAATGGCCGATGCCAAACCCATGCTGTAATAGGTATATAGATCCGCCAGTCCGAACTCCGCTCCAGCCGCGTAGGGTTTGCACACCATGAGCTGCGATACGGCCTGCATGCCCCGGGTGACCTCTTGGCGCGTGGTTTCGATGAGTTCGTCGCTGGCGCTGCCGCCAAACATGGCGGCTGGTAGTAGGCGCCGTGCCGCCAGTTCAACATCCAGTTTAATGTGCAAAGTCAGCTCCAAGGCTTTGGCCGCTTCTAAGGGGTCGGCGGGCAGCAATGAGGTTTCCGGATAGGCTCGCTCGAGGTAGCTGACAATGGCCAAGGATTCTGAGATGTACTGGCCATCTACCTCGATTGAGGGCATTTTGCCCATTGGGCTGCGGGCTAAGTTGTCCTCTTTTTGAGTTGGCGGGGCTTTGATCTCTTCAAAGTCCAAGCCTTTTTCAATCATTGCCGCTTTCACTAGGCTGTAATAGTTGCTCATTCGCAGTCCGTAGAGCTTGATCATGATGAAGTCCTCCCGTTTCTTATTAGTGTCTTAACTCCAAAGAGTGTAACCAAGACTCGTGAGATTTACTCTAGGTCCTGAACACAAGCAGCGCACAACAGAGTGAGCGGAAATGGACGACCAGACATCCCGAGATGCTGAGCAAGACGCCGAACTAGATGCCCTTAGAAAGTTCATCGGCGAAAGGAGTCGATTGCTGGTAATCACCGGCGCGGGGATCAGCACCGATTCGGGCATTGGCGACTACCGAGATAGCGCCGGTCGGTGGAAGCGTCCACGGCCGGTGAGTCACCAAGATTTTATGGCAAGTCACCAATGGCGCCAGCGCTACTGGGGTAGAAGCCAATTGGGATACCCCGCGTTTTGGCGCGCCCAGCCAAATGTTGCCCACCGAGCCCTCGCACGCTTAGAAGATGCGGCTAAGATGACTGCCCTGGTGACCCAAAATGTCGACCGGCTGCATCAACGCGCCCAGCACCGAAGGGTGATTGACCTGCACGGCAGGCTCGATCAAGTCATCTGCATGGACTGTGGCAACATCTACCCCCGGGCCGCAGTACAGGAGTGGCTGGAGGCAAAAAATCCCCAGATAAAGGCCCAATCCTTCGCGCTGGCACCGGACGGCGACGCGGACCTAGAGATAGACTTTTCTGAGATTCAGGTGCCCAACTGCGAGGGTTGCGGCGGTTTGTTGAAGCCTCATGTGGTGTTCTTTGGCGATAGCGTCGATAAGACCCTAGTTGAGGAAATCATGACCTTAGTGGAGGAATCGGATGGGCTGCTGGTGATTGGCTCATCGCTGATGGTCTTTTCCAGCTTCCGCTTTGTAAGGCATGCCCACCAATGCGCAGTCCCTATCGCGGCGTTAAACCAAGGAGCAACCCGGGCGGATGAGCTGATTTCCCTGAAGGTTGCGCGCTCCGCAAGGGTGTTGGAACGGTTGATTCCCGAGTAGCAAGGCTTTTGAGAGCGCGATACTATCGAGGCGAGCTCGATTCGAGGACAGACAAATGTTTGAAACAAAGTTTCCGGTGCTTTGGCAGGAAGCGGTATTTACCCCAGTGATGCTAGCCCTAGTAGCAGCTCTAGCCATACCGCTAACCAGTTGGGCGGAAACCAATAGCGCTGGGCAAGCTCGAGAAGCCACACAACAGTCCGCACAAGAGCTGGCTACCCTTCAAGCCCAGTCTCGGGTGGACAATATCTTCTCGGATTCGTCCGACGCCATGGTAGAGGGACAGCGTTGCCTACCGACAAGGCGCATTCGAGGCGTCAATGTCTTGGATAACAGAACCCTAGTGTTCGACCTAGGACGAGATGAGAACTACTTGGTGCGACTCAAGCGTCAATGCTTTGGCTTACGCAAAAACACCCCAATCAGTTACGAGGTGCATGGCTCCCAGTTTTGTAAACATGATGGCTTTAGAGCGCTGGATACCTGGAGTATCGGCCAGTTTGTACCGGGACCGCGGTGTTCCATTCCGAGCTTTATACCAGTCACCGACCTGGAGAAAGGGCTGGTGAGGGCCCGGGTAAAAGCCGATCAAGAGGCTAGGGTAGCAGAGCGAAAAGCTGAAAAAGCGGCTCGCCGAGCTGCCAAGGAAGCCGCAAAAGCGGCGTCGGTCCCAGATCAGCAGGGAAATGATCGCCAAGATGGCGAGAATGCCTAAAAGATAAAAGACAAGGCCCGGTTATGGGCCTGACTTTCTCAGTGCAGTGCTATTGGGTCTGATAACTGGCAGCTTAGCGATCCAGTACCAGCTCAGCCAAGGCTTCCAGCTCCCCAGGGTTACGAGCAGAAACATTCAGTGAGGTCACCGGGGTTTCGTCCCAGGCCTGCAGCCGGTCACGGATTTTGTCGATGGAACCGACCAAGGAAATCTCGTCCGCTAACTTGTCCGGCACCGCCATAGCAGCTTCTTCTTTTTTACCGGCTAGGTAGAGATCCTGAATCACTGCGGCCTCGGCTTCGAAGCCAAACCGACTGATAAGCTCTTTGTGGAAGTTGCGGTCCTTGGCCCCCATGCCGCCGATGTAAAGAGCCAACATGTGTTTGACGGGAATCAGGCCTTTCTCTTCATCATCGGTAATGTTCACGACGATGCCTTGAGTGACTTCGAAGTCCGCCTTGGCATTGGAAAGGGAGGCGGAATAAACCTCTTGCCGAAACGGCGAGTAGTAAAGGGGCAGCCACCCGTCGGCTACTTCTGCTGCTAGGGCGACGTTTTTTGGTCCTTCGGCACCCATCATAATGGGCAGATCTGCCCGCAGTGGGTGAACAATAGAGCGCAACGGTTTGCCAAGTCCCCAACTACCTTCGCCGGTGTATGGCAAAGGATAGTGAGGACCTTCGTTGGCAACTGGCTCTTCACGCGCAAGAACTTGTTTGATGATCGAAATGTACTCGCGGGTGCGGGCCAAAGGCTTTGCGAAAGGTCCGCCGTACCAGCCTTCCACCACTTGTGGGCCAGAGACTCCCAGTCCCAAGATCATTCGGCCGTTAGACAAGTGGTCCATGGTCAAGGCGGCCATGGCCATGGCGGTGGGAGTACGGGCTGATATTTGGCAGATCCCGGTACCCAGTCTAATTTTGCTGGTCTGTGCCCCAATCCAAGCCAACGGTGTGATGGCATCGCTGCCATAAGCCTCGGCGGTCCAGACAGAATCATAGCCCAACGCCTCAGCCTTTTGTGCCATGCCAATGTGATGAGTTGGCGGGGTAGACCCCCAGTAGCCAAGTGACAATCCCAATTTCATATCTGCCATACAGCCTCCTGCAAAATCCAAACAGTATTCGTTAACGCAATTTAGTGGTTGAGTGCGTCTTTGTCTTGGCGGCGTTTCGCCAAGGTTGCCAAGTTAGCCTCGTGGTTTTCTTTGTCGATGCGGTATCGGGACAGCACCGCTATGGCCAAAAGCACCAAGCCACAGTAAAGGGGCAAAAAGAAAGTTGCGAGATCAAAGCGGATTTGCCAGGTCACTTGATCGAAGGAGTTGACGCCATCCAGCCCCACCAAGGAGACGATGGTGCCTGCGAACACGATGCCCCCAGCGGAGACGATCTTGTACGCAAAGCTACGGGCGGCATAAAAAAGCCCCTCGGAACGTCGCGCAGTGCTGACCTCGCTGTCCTCCACGACGTCGGCCATCATCGAATCCATCAACACACCACCGACGATAAGCCCTACCACTTCGACGACGATGAAGACGGTGTAGAAACCAAGGCTCAACCAAGTGCCGAAGTCCGGCCAATACCCAGCGAGCAGCAATATGTAAGGAATGGGATACAGGACGATACGAAACAGCAGCGCAGTGATCGCGATGGCGGGCTTGCCGTGAC
Organism: Gammaproteobacteria bacterium; assembly: GCA_038151515.1. Taxonomy (GTDB): domain Bacteria; phylum Pseudomonadota; class Gammaproteobacteria; order Pseudomonadales; family Azotimanducaceae; genus UBA4421. The sequence continues at coordinate 37,061 of JAYOVN010000013.1, forward strand.
GGCTGGCGAATATCGGAGTAATCCAATAGGCCACCAGTGGGGCAATAAGAACGAAGACTCCTGTGACGGCTATCTGGGTGCCCGAAAAACCAAAAAAATAGACGGTGTTGTACAGGTAGAGTGCGGTACCCAGACCGCCAGCAATGCCAACAATGAGACCGTAGCCAAATAGCGCGGCGAAATTGCGGTTCTTCACAGACTGAAAAATCTGTCCGATCTCCTGCACAATTTCTTTGAATCGGAAGGTTTCTGTCGGACGGGGTAACGCTGCGGCAACTTTTTGGGTGCCTAGGGTGGATAGGATGATGGTGCCAGCGATAACGCAGGCACCAACGGTGCCATAGATTTCGTATCCGGTATTCACCGTGACGCCATAGGCGCCGACCCAGAAAAAGAAATTAACAGTGTGGATCGTGTTGCCACCGTACCAGCCGAAACCATGGCGCAAGGCCAACCAGCGGTTTCGTTGGTCGTAGTCTTTTTCTAAGTCCGGGAGCAGTGCCGTAGACGGCACCTCGAAAAGCGTGGTTCCGGTGCGAATAATGAGCGCAGTGATCAGCACATAGTAAAAGCCGTTGTCTGGGGTGATTTCGATGATCGGGTTAAACAAACAGTAAAAAGCGGGCGGGAGCAGCAACAAACTAGTGTACATGAACGGATGACGGCGTCCGTAGCGAGTGCTTGTTTTATCTGACCAGTGGCCGAGCAATAGATCGGAAATCGAGTCCCAAACCAAGGCGATTGCCAAGGCCGTCGCAGCCAAATAAGCGGGTAAGCCCAGCACTTGGTTGGCAAAGATAAGCAGGAGATAACTGAAGGCGTTGTCCTTGATGCCGTAGGCCATGGAGGCTGAACCGTAGAACCAAAAGATTGGTCTGCGTTCAAGCGGTACCTGGTTCTCTTGATCGATTGAGCCGCTTGATTCGCCTGCGTTTTCCGCCATTAATACCTCCCCAGATATTAACTAAACCTGCCTCGCCACGGGTTAACTTAGTCTTGGCTCGGTCGTGTGCTTTGTTCTTGTCTGGATACCACATGGATCGTCGCTGGAATGCAAGAGAATTCGATAGCATGAGCGCCGGTGTTTGCTATGAATGAGCACCGCTGCTTAGCTTAGACTTTTTTACCATCGTGTTTGTCAGTTTTAAGCTACTGGCTCCGAATCCACGAGTCAGATTCGTAGGCAGGCGTTTGAGAGTGGGCTATAGTTAGCAGGCCTGACGAGATGCCGGAGTTTGCAGATCGCGATGAGTATTAAGCAAAACCCACCTAGCAAGCGTTCCAAGGGCGCCAATGGCTACAGCACCCAGCACGTTGCGGATCTACTTGGCCTTTCTGAGGCACGTATCCGAGATTACGTACGTCGTGATCTGCTAACCCCCCAACGCAATACCATGGGCCACTTTCGTTTCTCCTTTCAAGATGTGGTTTTTTTGCGTGCAGCGAAGGGACTGACGGATGCCGCAATCAGTGTGCGACAAAGCAATCGCGCACTCACCAAGCTTAAAATCGACCTGACTCAGTTGGATTCTTTGAGTGCGGTTCGTATTTATGCAAACGGCAGCGTGGTGGAGGTTCAGGATGACGAAAAGGCCTGGGAAGTGGAAAGCGGTCAGCTCACCATGAATTTTTCCATTCAGAAGCTCGCAGAGAATGTAGCGGAGCTTGCTAAGGCTGCTGCCGGTGGTGAAGAAAAGGCACTATCGGATTTGGATTCCGATGAGTGGTACAACCTAGGGTTAGACCTAGAGGAAGTTGATCCGCTGCAAGCGCCCGATGCCTATCGTGAGGCCATTAAGCTCGACCCCCTAAACGCAGATGCGCACGTGAATCTCGGGCGTCTGTATCAGCTTAGCGGCGACCTGCGCAGTGCAATGCGCCATTATCAGTTGGCCCTTGCCTCTCGCCCCGAGCATCAATTGGCGAACTACAACCTAGGTACGATTTTCGACGAGCAGGATGATTGCGAGCGGGCTGCTTTGTTTTACCGTAAGGCGAATGCCGTGCCAGACGCGCACTACAACTTGGCGCGTATTCGAGAGTTGGAAGGTGATGAACTCAACGCCAGACGTCATCTGCGTCTATACCATCGCCTGATTGACCAGGAAGGCTAGTAGCGCTCCCTACTTTTTACGGACGTAAAGCACCAGTTCGTGGTGGACTAACTCGTAGCCGTGTTCTTCCGCAATATCATGCTGCAAGGCTTCAATGCGTTCGTTGACAAACTCCATCACTTGTCCGCTGTCCACATCCACCATGTGGTCATGGTGGCGTTCCGCGGCCAGTTCGTAAACTGAGTGACCATCGTCGAAGTTGTGGCGATCCACCATGCCCGCGGCTTCGAACTGAGTTAGCACTCGATAGACCGTAGCTAGCCCAACGGTATCGTCTGAATTCAGCAGTTTTTTATACACATCCTCGGCACTCATATGGTGCGGGTCAGCCTGCTCAAGTACTTCAAGTACCTTTAAGCGGGGTAGGGTGACTTTCAGGCCTGCTTTTTTTAGGTCGGCTCCGGGCACGGGCAATTCCAACTGATGGTGATTGCCGCAAACGATACGTGGACACGGTTTTTTTTGCCACCCGCTTCGTTGCGATCTGTTGCAAAAAAAAAAGCGCGGTCTGGGGCGGGCCGTTCCAGTATCGAGGCATCTATATGGACGCAAGCTCAACCCCATCGGCAAGATTAGAGATTTGCTGTAAAGTCACTCGCTGGGTTACACCCGCACGTCAAGGCGACTGAAGAAAAGGCTTGTTGCCAAGTGTGATAGAGGAACATCAAGGAATAGGGGGAAAGATGCAGAATTTAGACGGGTTTCGCCAAGAAGTACGGAGTTGGCTGGAGGAGAATTGCCCACCGTCTATGCGCACTCCCATGGATCCAAACGAGCATCCAGGCGGGGGACGTAACGCAAAGTACAAAAATCCAGAAACTCAGTTGTGGATGGAGCGTTGTGCCGAGCGAGGTTTCACGGTGCCCACTTGGCCAAAAGAATATGGCGGCGCCGGTCTCAATAAAGACGAGAACTTGGTCCTAAGAAGCGAAATGGGACGTATCAATGCACGCCCACCCTTGGTCGGTATGGGGCTGAGTATGATTGGTCCCGCCCTGCTGGAATACGGTACCGAGGCCCAAAAGGAGGAACATCTGCCTAAAATTGCTCGAGGAGATATTTGGTGGTGTCAAGGATACAGCGAGCCCGGTTCAGGATCGGATTTGGCGAGCCTTCGCACCTCCGCAGTGGAGGAAGGCGACGATTTCATCGTAAACGGTCAAAAAATTTGGACGTCTGGGGCTAATCACGCGGACTGGATGTTCTGTCTTGTACGTACGGACTTTGATGCTCCCAAACATGAAGGGATTTCTTTCGTGCTGTTTGATATGACCACCCCGGGTGTGTCGGTGAAGCCCATCAAACTGATCAGCGGACTATCACCCTTTTGCGAAACGTTCCTCGATAATGTTCGCGTGCCCAAGGCCAACTTGGTCTATGAACTGAACAAAGGGTGGACGGTTGGTAAGCGCCTGCTGCAGCACGAGCGATCCATGATTGGTGGCATTGGCGGTGGACAAAAAACAACCTCCCTAGAGGAATACGCGCTGCAATACGTGGGGGCCGACGAGTCCGGCAAAATCGCCGACGCCGCGCTGCGTGGCAAGATCCTAGCTCATCGTATGAACGATCGGGCTTTCGGATTGACCACCCGCCGCAGCGTGGAGGAATCGGCAACGGGTAACGCCCCGGGCGCCACCTCGTCCATGTTCAAGTACTACGGTACCGAGCAGAACATTGGCAAGTACGACCTGCTGCTATCGGTAATGGGTACGCAGTCCGTGGGTTGGTCCGGCGAGGGCTTCGAAGAAGATGAGCTGACCACAACTCGGGCTTGGTTGCGATCCAAAGCCAACAGCATCGAGGGTGGAACCTCGGAGGTGCAGCTCAATATCATTGCCAAGCGGGTACTAGGTTTGCCTGAGTAGGGCGCTCCTGAGCGGCTGCTTTGGGCAGCCGCTGCCTGCCTGTTATCCTGTCTTTCAACAACGATCCTCCGGCCCTACAGTGGCGGCCGGGACGGTTGCCACCGCCTACGAAGGCTTTTCACAAAACCCGCTAGCCCGAGAGCACGCGCATGGGTGGGGCCGTTTCCATCTAACAACCTCCGCAAGCCGTTTATCTTATTAATGCTACCTTTTGTCGGTACTCAGGCGTTTCACCTACCGTATTCCACTTAAATCTCAGCCGCCCGACTAGGGCCACACCAGATTTTCTAGACCCATTACTTTACGCAGAGCGGTCAGCGGGGATCTAGGTGCAAACAAAGCCCGAAAAACGTGTGACAAGGTGGTAGGTGGTGAACGCAGGCGAGAAATTTGATGGCAGTACGCCAGATGGTCAGACCACCGGTGGGATGGACGCCCAGCCGTCTGCTGAGTCGAATCCGGAGCCCCATGTAAGCGGTCTTTTGATGTGTCTTCAGCGGCTTGCTCGTTTACAACAAACCCCCGTTGAAATTTTGGATTTGCAAGAAGCTGTGGGGCGGTTGGACAAAGGAGAATTGACCCAGCGGAAGCTGAAGAAGGGCATCGCGACACTCACCAAGCGGCTGGGAAGCCCCAAAGCAGAATGGATCAAGCAGCCGGAACCCTCCAATATGCCGTTACTGAGTTGGTCTGCAGCAGAAGGCTTCAGCGTTCTTAGGGGTCAAAACGCCGTGGGGCAGTGGGTCCTAGAGGCTTGGATCTCAGAGGAGCAGGTATGGCTTGAGCGTGTCGTCGATGACTTGGAAAATACCGTTTTTGCCAAGATCTCATTGGCGAAGGTTTTTCAAGCCAGTCAGTCCCCAGTCTACGAGCTAATTCGAACCGAAGTTTTCTCCCATAAAAAGATACTCACCGAGATTATATTGGCCGGCTTCGTGGTTAACACGGTGGCCTTAGCCACGTCTTTTTACACCATGCTGGTCTATGACCGGGTTGTGCCAACTGGAGCGCTCAGCACCCTATGGGTCCTGACCATCGGCGTCGCCATATCGGTGATTTACGAACTGATTACCAAGGTGGTGCGGCACCGTTTGTACAACCGGCTGATAAACGTGGTGGATCAGCGATTGGCAAGATCGACTTTTATGCAGTTCTTGTCTGTACGCCTGGATCAGTTGCCTGCCAGCGTCGGCTCCTTTGCATCTCAACTACGAGGTTACGAAACCGTCCGTAATTTTCTGTCTTCCGCCACCAGTCATGTATTTGTTGATGCCCCCTTTGCCTTGCTGTACGCCGCGATTATCGCGGCCGTTGCTGGGCCGTTAGCGTTGATTCCGCTCGGGGTCTTTTTGCTTTGTCTGGTGATTGGTTTGTCCTACAAGAAGCAAGTAGAGGCACTTACGAAAAATGTGGATCGAGCAGTTAACCTGAAAACGGGCTTGTTAGTCGAAGCCGTTGAAGGCGCTGAAACCATTAAGTCCGGCCAAGGTGGGTGGCGCTTGCTGTCGCGCTGGATGCAGACCACCGACGAGGCTCGAGTCCATGAAATGCGCTATCGTGATATCTCCGAGCAGTCCAAACTGCTGCTGGGGAGCCTGCAACAGGTATCCTATGTGGGCATTATCTTCTTCGGTGCCCAGTTGGCCTCGGATGGTGAGTTGACCCTCGGAGCCCTGATAGCTTGTTCTATTTTATCCGGCAGGATTTTGGCGCCGGTGGTAATGGTGCCGGGATTATTAATTCAGTGGGGTCAATCCAAGGCCGCCCTCCGGGGATTAGACGCGCTTTGGGCTTTGCAAAACGATCACGACGGTCAGCAACCCATCGCGCCAGACCGGATTCAGGGGAACATTACCTTCGAAAACGTGACCGCATCCTATAAGGATAATTTGGCCCTGCAGGTCCCCGCTTTGAATGTGCGGAACGGAGAAAAGATCGCCATTCTTGGCCCTGTGGGCGCAGGTAAGACGACCCTGTTGCGACTGTTGTCGGGTATGTACAAACCCCAAGAGGGGCGTGTGTTGTTGGACGGTATCGACTTAGGCCAAGTCTCCAAGCCCGCTCTAGCTGAAAACATGGGGTTTGTGCAGCAAGACGGTCGGCTTTTCTCTGGCACGCTCAGAGAGAACTTGACCCTTGGATTGCTAGATCCCGGAGATTCTGTGCTTCTCGATGTAGCCAAAAAAACGGGCTTGCTGCAAATGGTAGTCACGCCCCACCCCAAGGGTTTAATGCAAGAGATCAATGAAGGTGGTACCGGTTTGTCTGGGGGCCAGCGTCAGCTGGTCAATCTCACCCGAGCGTTTTTACGTGATCCCAAAATCTGGTTGCTGGACGAACCTACGGCATCCATGGATAGGGCTCTTGAGCAGATGATTATTCAGGCTCTCAAAGACCGAATGGGTCCTGAGCAAACGCTGTTTTTAGTCACCCATAAGCCGGATCTGTTGGCCCTGGTTGATCGCATAATCGTAATTGCTGGGAAAAAAATAGTAGCCGATGGACCCAAGGACGTAGTGCTAGCTCAGTTATCAAAGCAGTCATCTGCGCCAGCATCTTCAGCATCGCAAAATCTTCAAAATCCGGCCGACGCCGGCGTTGATGCTAAACCCGGGGAGAATGGTGATGAGTGAGTTTCAACCTTTGAGTCAAACCCCGGCCAGTTCTACCCAATTGGTCTTGGTCGATCATGATGTTTACGTCGGTCGCAGTGACTTGGCGGACCGCCCTTGGTGGTCGTCGATGACGATTTTTTTGACCCTAGGCTTGGCAGTTTTTTTTCTATGGGCTGCATACTTTGAAATTGACCAGTCCGTACGTGCATCCGGGCAGATGATTCCGACAGCCCGGAACCAAGTCGTTCAAGTGGTAGATGGTGGCGTATTGGCCAAGTTATTTGTTGTGGAGGGCCAAGAAGTTGCGCAAGACCAGCGATTGGCGATTCTCGAAAAAGAGCGTGCTGAGGCTTCGCTTGAAGAGGGCAAGGCCCGTGTTGCGGCGTTTCGAATAGCCCTCGCACGCGCTCAAGCGGAGGCGCGACAGGCGCCACCAACCTTTGGGGAACTGGATCATCAGTACCCCACCTTTGTTACGGCACAACGCAGACTCTACGAGCAGAAGCGAGTCGCTCTAGAGGAAAAGCTGGTGCTGTTGCAGTCCAACCTTGAGCTTGCCCAAGAGCAACTGGGTATCAACGAAGATTTGTACGAGAATCGAGATGTGAGCATTTTAGATGTGATGGACTCTAAAGCCCGTGTCGCCGATGCTCAAAACAAAGTCTTGGACGCGAAAAACGAATATCTAAGAGAGGCTCTGGAGGAGAGCGCAAAATTAGAAACCGATTTGGCAATGGCACGACAACAGGCAAAGGAACTAGTCGACGTTTTCTCTCATACCGATGTGCGTGCTCCGGTTGCCGGTGTTGTGAAGTACTTGAAGATCAACACCCTCGGCGGGGTGATGAGGCCCGGAGACGAGTTGATGCAGATTTCACCCACCGAAAGTGAGCTGCTGGTTGAGGTGCGAGTTAAACCCATGGATGTTGGTCAGTTGGCGCTGGGGCTGCCGGTCGATATCAGTCTGGACGCCTTCGACTCCACGATATACGGCAAATTGAGCGGCGAACTGATTTACCTAAGCTCGGATACCTTAACCGAGCAAGGGGATGACGGGAGCGCAACAACCTATTACCGAGCAAGAGTGAGGGTTGATTCCGAGGCGAAAGCGGCAGATCCAAAATTTGCCGACTTGGACCTTCGGCCAGGCATGACCGCGACGGTGGATATTCGAACCGCGAAACGCACAGTGCTTCAGTTCATCGCCAAACCGATTCTGCGAGCGTTCTCAGGCGCGCTGACGCAGCGTTAGCGGGGATACGGCCGCTAAAGCGATGGCGATAGCAATGTCTTAAGGTTTCTGCGAGGGTCTAGGGTCGCCCATAGCAGGAAAGGTACGGATGATTGAGTCTTTTGCCCAGCGGCTAATCGACAGCGATGACTCTGTGCGTAAACGTTTTGGCTTCGAAGTAGTTAGCGCCGCAGACGGCGTGTGCCAACTGAAGGCGGCTATCGATTCAGGCTGGCTTAACGGCGCCGGGTTTATTCACGGCAGTGTCTGCTATGCCCTGATGGATAGTGCGTGTGCTTATGCCTGCGCCTCGCGTCAGGTACTTGGCGTTACGACCAATGGCAACATTACCTACGTCAAAGGCGCTCAGTCGGATGCGACCCTGTTGGCGACAGCATCGGTGGTCAGTCAAAGCCGGCGGGTGATGAGCCTTACCGCCCATGTACGCAATGAGCATGATGCGCTGCTTGCCCACGGCAGTTTTTTGTTTCAGCTTCGTGGCAGCATGAAGTGACCCCATGGGCCGCGCCCGGTGATTTTAGGCAGTTAAGGCTCAGGCAAAAGTAGCGTTCACAAGTTGTCAATAAACGGTACCCTTGGCGATCGAAACTCCAAGGCAATGAGCCCGTTATGCAAACCTCCTCTCGTTGGCGCACACCGATCACTCTGCTGGTTTTGATGTCCGTGGCCATGCCACTGGCTTTTAACACGTGGTCAGCGCTGCTCAACAATTTTGCTGTAGAGCAGGCTGCCTTTACGGGCGTGGAGATTGGCGTGTTGCAGAGCTTGCGCGAAGTGCCAGGGTTTCTGTCATTTACCGTGATCTTCGTGCTGTTGGTGATCAAGGAGCAGACCTTTGCAGTCTTCTCCTTAGCTCTGCTTGGATTGGGTGTGGCCCTCACAGGGTTTTTCCCCAGCGAATACGGTCTCTACTTTACGACTGTGCTGATGAGCATCGGCTTTCATTATTTCGAAGCCATCAAGCAGTCGCTCAGTCTGCAGTGGCTGAGTAAAGATGAGGCGCCTCAGGTGCTGGGCCGGCTGATAGCCGTGGGCTCCATTACCTCGCTGATTGTTTATGGTGTGCTTTGGGTTCTGCTCGAAGTGGTTGAACTGAGTTTTCTGTGGAACTTTGCTCTGGCCGGTGGTCTGTGTTGTGTGTTGGCCGTCATCATGTGGCTGGGGTTCCCCCATTTTCCGTCAAAGACCGCTCAGCATAAAACCCTCGTACTGCGTCGTCGCTACTGGCTCTACTACCTACTGACGTTTTTGTCCGGGGCGCGTCGCCAGATTTTTGTCGTATTTGCCGCGTTTCTCATGGTCGAGAAATTCGGCTATTCGGCGTCTCAGGTGACGCTGCTGTTTTTGATCAACTACGCGTTTAACTGGTTTTTTGCTGAGCGAATTGGTGCGCTGATCCATCGCATTGGTGAGCGCCGGGCCCTCACCATCGAATACGTCGGCCTGATCTTCGTCTTCATTGCCTATGGCTTGGTGGACAATGCAACCCTTGCCGCCGCACTGTACGTAATCGATCACATGTTCTTTGCCATGGCCATTGCCATCAGCACGTACTTTCAGAAAATCGCGGATCCCAAGGATATGGCCAGCACTGCGGGCGTGTCGTTCACCATCAGCCATATTGCCGCCATTGTTATTCCAGCGGCCTTGGGTTTGGTGTGGATGTGGTCTCATGCATTGGTGTTCTTCATCGGGGCAGGCTTTGCGCTGCTGTCTTTGTTGGCGGCTCAGCTGATTCCTTACGATCCCGGCCCCGGCCGTGAAACCGTCGCCTCTGATCAGTCACAAGGGCCGGTTGGGGCATCCTCCTAGCTACAGACAAAAATTGGGAGGATGCGGTTTTGGGTCTCTGAGTTTTATCGCCTACTGACCTAAAAGTAGGAAACCAAGTTGGGGTCTAACTCTTGGCATGCGCCATTGCCCAAGGCCTCGTACTCGGCTTGAACAAAGTGCTCCTCACGAAAGTTACGGACATAGATCTCGCAGCGCACCAGTTCGTCGGTAAAACCTTCATCCGCAGCCAGTGCTGCCTTGATGCTCTCAATGGTTACCTCATCCTCGCTCATGAAGATGCCCTGATCTGCTGGGCTATCTAGGATAATGCTGCGCATGCCTTGGGTACCCCAAGCGAGCCATGGTACCTGTTGACCGTCTTGGCCTCTGGCCGGATCGCCATTGGCGGCGAATTCGGTCCAGTAGCTGCTGATACTGTCGGCTAAAGCAAACTGAGCGTCATTGCCCGGGTAGATGTACTCAATTCCAAAGCCGCCTTTGAAGTCGTTAAACGCAAAGGCGATTTCCAGCCCGTGGGCAGCACCCAAGGCGGTGCTGAGATCAAAGCCCAACTGGCTGGGTTCCTCGTCCCAGTCAAAGCGGTAGGTATAAACCTGGTCGTTGCCAGCCGCGCTCATGGCTCGAGCCAAGCCGTCTACACCGCGCTCTTTCCATGTCATGGCACCGTATTTAACAATGCGGCGGTAGCTCTCCGGATCCCTTAGGCGCGGCAGGAAGCCCAAAAAGTAATTCACGTAGCGAGGATCTTGGGCCATAAACAGGGCAGGTTCGTCCCGAGTTGTGCCCAAAATAATTGGCACCATGTTGTGATTGTCTGGATTCGAGAAGATTTCCTGAGTTGACAATGATGGTAGGACGGTGCCGTCTTGAAAATGGTTGGGCAGGTCTACCATGCCAAAGCTGAAGTCCTCGAACAGGGCGTAGAAGTCGTCGGGTTTTTTGCCATATAGGTACTGGCGCAGTCGTGTTCTGGACAGGTCTTGGGCGTACTCATGAGC
>JAYOVN010000014.1:0-1138 GCA_038151515.1 Gammaproteobacteria bacterium
ATTCGCATATAAAAAAAGAGCCTTTAGGCCCCTTTTTTATATGGCGGAGAGAGAGGGATTCGAACCCTCGAAGGCTTTTACACCTTACACGCTTTCCAAGCGTGCGCGATCGACCACTCTGCCACCTCTCCGTAAGATGGTGGCAACCCATCCAGTCTTACCCAAAGCCCGACGTCGCTGTTACCGTTGCTCCCTTCCGGGCCTGGCGGAGTTCACAACATGTCGCCTTCAGGGGACCAAGATGGGTCACCATGGGGTGCGAGATGCTAAAGGAATTGACCGACAATTCCTATACTGAGCAGGCTATTACTCGCCGAATTAGCGCAAATCCATCGGCTCTTAACTTGCGGTTCACCATGGGGCAGCGTAAAAGCCCTTAGGTTCATCAATTCTTCGTTATCGAGTCCTTATGCGCGACGACCACCGCCCTTACGCTCTCAAAGTCCTGTTAGGTAAAATAGAGGCTGCTTGGGTACATAACTTCATTAAGCCTCAGCTGGAAGCCTTGGGGCATCATTCGATGATCATGAAACCTTGGCATCTGAAGCTGCACGGCCGAGGCATTTCCTTTGGCACATCGGTGCATGTCATCACCGCCCCAGATCGAACCGTCCGCCTAACCACATGGGCCATGAACGAACACCAAGGCCAAATCGATGTTGCCGACGCCGTCCTTATTTGTCCGGGTGTGCGCATTGATTCCGCCTGCCAAGTCTCCATCGGCGAGGGCACCATGCTGGCTGCAGGCGCCTATATTACCGATGCGGACTGGCACGGCATCTACGACCGCACCCAACCCATTGGCCAAACCGCACCGGTGACTCTGGAACGCAACGTCTGGATTGGTGACGGTGCCATCGTCTGCAAAGGCGTAAGGATCGGCGAAAACGCCATCATTGGGGCCGGCGCTGTCGTGACCAAGAACATCCCGGCCAACGTAGTTGCCGCGGGAAATCCTGCCAAGCCAGTGAAGGACTTGGACCCTACAATGACGTTGACTACCCGCCAAGACATGCTGGGTGACGGCGTCGCAGTTGCTCAACAGATGGATGCTCTTGAGCGCTGGCTTCGCCAGGACAATACTTGGTGGCGCTGGCTTCGCAGCAAGATCGCGCCAAGGCGCTCGGACTAGGATTTT
>JAYOVN010000014.1:1238-46990 GCA_038151515.1 Gammaproteobacteria bacterium
GGGTTTTGGGTTTTGGGTTTTGGGTTTTGGGTTTTGGGTTTTGGGTTTTGGGTTTTGGGTTTACTGTCGCGCCATGCGTTCATAGATGGCTAGATTGCGGCCAAAATCTTTCCCAGAGCTTGTTCTGAAAGGGTTAATGTCTAGACCGCCTCGCCGCAAAAACCGTCCGCTAACGGCCAAGGCCGTGGGTCTGCACGCCTGCCAAATATCCTCGTAAATGCGCTCTACCGTGGTCTCGTGAAAGGCTTGGTGCTCACGATAAGAAATCAGATAGGCCAACAAGCCTTCGCGGCTTATTGGCGTGCCTTGGTACTGCACAAAAATCGACGCCCAATCAGGCTGGGCAGTCACAGGACAAAGGCTGCGAAACAGGTGAGAGACCAATAGCTCTTCCACACGTTCCTCCGCCTCGGCATTGGGTGCTGTCGTGAGCAAGGATGGCTCACGCTGATAGCACGCGATCTCCACATCGAGTTCATCTAGGCATTCACCCTTGGTAGGCGCCATGCCGGTTACCAGTTGGTCTAAGTTCAAGAGGGTCAGAGTCACCCGTGTTCCGAAGGCTCCATCCAGATCTCCTTGCAGCCTGTGCAACACCTCGTCAACGCTGACAAATCGTGTTTGAGCAAATCCGTTTAGATAGAGCTTCATGGATTTGCTTTCGACGATGTGCGTGGAACCAGCGTCCACGGCTATGTTCAGCGCCGCAGCAGTTGGCCGCCCCTTCGTGTTCAGCCACGAAAACTCATAACCGGTCCAAAGGTCGTGACCGGCCCAGCTTGTTCTGGCCTCCAGCCCAACAGCCTGACGCGCCTCCTGTCGAGGCATAGGAAACAACAAACGCGCGTCGTAGCCTTCTTTGTACTCGGCATCGATACCCAGTGGTCCCGTGTGCAGATCAGATGTCATTGTGCGTCCTGCTTTCCCCATTGTTGCAATACCGACTTAACGCAAAGTCGAGCCGCGCTGATGTTAAACCCTTTGGTCTCCCCTGCCGAGTTCAATGTGCGGCGATAGATGCATCCTAGCGTTGATAGGTTTACTCTGCTGAGATTGAACCAGCAGACCCGCCATGCTCGACACCATCCATCATGTAACCACCCTTTACGCCAGTTATGCATGGGGCCCCTGGCTGCTCTGCTTACTGCTTGGCGGCGGCCTGTATTTTTTGTTGGCCTCCAAGTTCGCACCGTTTATGCACCTTGGCCATGCTCTAGATCTGGTTCGAGGCAAGTACAACAACCCCAACGACCCAGGCCATATCACTCACTTCAGCGCTCTTAGCGCCGCAATGGCAGGCACTATTGGCATGGGCAACATCGCTGGGGTTGCCTTGGCCATCCAAATAGGCGGGCCCGGCGCCATTTTTTGGATGTGGGTGACCGCCATCATTGGTATCGCCACCAAGTTTTTCACCTGCTCCTTGGCCGTCATGTACCGAGGCAAGGATGATACCGGCGCGCTTCAAGGTGGGCCTATGTATGTGATCCGGCAGGGCCTACCCAGGCGCTGGCATTTTTTGGCGTCTATGTTCGCCATTGTTGGCTTGATCGGCTGCCTACCCGCCCTACAGAGCAACCAACTCATCCAGATCTTTCGCGACCTCGTGATGATCGAGCACGGCTTGTTATCCTCAGAGGACGATCCCTTTGTTTTTAATCTGATCAGCGGCATCGTACTGGCAACAATTACCGGCGGCGTTATTTTTGGCGGGCTGAATCGCATTGCAAATACTGCCCGATTTTTAGTACCTCTGATGACGGCCATTTACCTCGTCACCGTGCTGGTGGCGCTAACACTCAACGCCAGCGCCATACCCGGCGCTTTCGGCCTTATCTTGATTGATGCTTTCACCGGCGAGGCAGCCGCTGGGGGCAGTCTGCTCGCTGTAATTTTGTATGGCGTGCAACGGGGCGCTTACAGTAACGAAGCAGGCATGGGTACTGAGTCACTAGTCCATGGCGCCGCTAAAACCAACGAACCTATCCGGGAGGGCTTGGTGGCCATGATCGGCCCCATTGTCGATACCCTTATTGTCTGCACGGCCACCGCGCTGATGATTTTAATTGCGGGAACTTGGCAAAGTGATGCGTCTCAAGGCGTTACATTGACCGCTAACGCATTCTCTACTCTTCTAGGCCCAATGGGCACGATCATCGTTTTCGTCTGCGTCCTATGTTTCGCCACCACGACCATTTTTACCTACTCGTTCTATGGCTCTCAGTGTGCCAGCTACGTATTTGGCAGCCGACATGTAAATAGCTACCGAATTGTATTCGTGCTGTCCATTGTCCTCATTGCCGTCATCTCCTTAGAAGCCGCTGTTAGCCTAATCGACGGCTCCTTCGCCCTGATGGCAATTCCCACCATGATCTCAGCTATCTGGCTAGCGCCCAAGGTCATGACCGCTGCAAATCTGTATTTTGCACGCCTGAACACAGACGATGACGAACCCTCTGCGCTAGCATCGGATGCCGAACAAACTGCCTAACGATTTGTCCTTAAGGAACGCTCATGACTTATAGCCCGCTACCCGATCATCTGGCCGAAGCCAAGCCGGCAACCACCCACACACAGTCTGCCCAAGCCCGGGTGCACAACTTATTGAATTTCGCTGACCGGCAAGATTTCGAAGACGCGAACCGGGGTTTTATCGCGAGCTTAAATCCTATGACCATCGCCCGTCCCGGGGGACATGTGACCTACGATCTCGAACCCATGTCGTTTTTAGATGGGGAAGCACCGGATACGGTAAACCCGAGCCTGTGGCGCCAAGCCCAGCTCAATGCCCAGCACCACGGCCTCTATGAAGTCTGTGACGGGCTGTATCAAGTGCGCAGCTTCGATATTGCGAATATGACACTCATCCGCGGCAACAGCGGCTGGATCATCATCGACCCGCTAACATCGTCTGAATCCTCCGCTGCAGCCTTGGCTCTGGCCAACCAGCACTTAGGCGAGCGCCCGGTAGTAGGCGTGCTAATCACCCACAGTCATGTGGATCACTTTGGCGGCATTCTTGGGGTGGTCAGCCAAGAGCAAGTCCGCTCTGGTGAGGTGCCGGTCATTACCCCGGTAGATTTCGTGGACGAATCACTCAATGAAAATGTCTTGGCCGGTAACGCCATGGGGCGCCGGGCTACCTACATGTACGGCAACTTACTCACACCATCTCCCACAGGCTTCGTGTCCACCGGTTTAGGAGCGTCACTGTCTCTGGGTTCTACGGGCTTTATTGTGCCCTCGGACATCGTCCGCGAAACCGGGGAAACTCGGCACATTGATGGTATCGATATAGAGTTCCAAATGACCATGGGCACAGAGGCCCCTGCAGAGTTCGTTTTCTACCTGCCTCAATTCAAAGCCCTGTGCATGGCTGAAATCACTTCCCATCACCTACACAACGTCTATACGCCTAGAGGCGCTCAGGTTCGGGATGCGCTGGCTTGGGCCTCACAAATCAACGAGTCCATAGAGCTCTTTGGCCATCGTCTAGAAATTCAATTCGCCTCACACCACTGGCCCATTTGGGGACAGGACAGAGCGGTGGACTATCTGGAAAAGCAACGGGATCTGTACAAGTACATCCACGACCAAACCCTGCGCTTGGCCAACAAAGGCTTCAACAAAGAAGAAATCGCCGAACGGGTCAACCTACCGCCAAGCCTAGGACAGGAGTTTTATAACCGTGATTATTACGGCACCGTGCATCACAACGCCCGGGCGGTGTACGTTAAATACTTGGGTTTCTTCGACGGCAACCCGGCAACCCTGTATCAGCTTCCACCAACAGAACAGGCCGAGCGCTACCTCGCCTTTATGGGCGGCGCAGACGCTGTGGTGAACAAGGCAAAAGACTCTTTCGACGCTGGCGATTACCGCTGGGTGGCCGAAGTGCTCAATCACGTGGTCATGGCAGATCCTGAACACATCGCTGGTCGCGCCCTGCTCGCTGACACGCTAGAACAGCTGGGCTATCAATCTGAGTCGGGGCCATGGCGGAATTTCTACCTGTGTGGGGCGCTGGAACTGCGCAACGGTCTGCCTCAATCCAAGGCTTTTAACGCCAGCGGCGGCGTGGCCGCGGGCATGCCCATCGAAAACTTCTTTCAGACCTTAGCGGTTCGCCTGTTACCAGAAGCCGCACTGAATCTGGATCTGCGGATCAGACTCGTGTTCACGGATCTGAACATCGATTACCTACTAACGGTGAAAAATAGCGTTTTGAATTACTTCAAAGCCCGCCGGAACGCAGAACCCCAAGTCACGCTGACGCTGGAAACCATGGACTTCAAAAACTTACTTATGGGAGAGGCAGACGCTGCCACCCTGCTCAAGAGCCAGCGCCTGACCATCGACGGGGATGCTGAGCGATTGCTGGCGCTACGAGAATTGTTCGATCAGTTCCCCCGCCGCTACCCCTTGGTAACACCCAGAGATCAGAGCATGCGATGACAGGCTGGCCCAGCCAAACAACTAGGCGGCTGGTTCTGGCCGGATACGCTGCAGGGCAAGGCCTGCTGCAGCTAAGACGACTCCGGCTACAAGGCCCGCTAAATTAGTCGGGGGCTGCTCTAACACCCAATTTAACTGCGGCAGTGCAATCAACAAGCCCCCAACACTGATCAAAGTGCGCACCAGCGTGGTATCAAGGCGCCCTAAGCCCGCCAAATAGCCTTGCAAGCCAGCACAAATTAACCACACGCCCAGAATAGCCTCGGCAAAAACCTGAGCCGATTGGTGCCAAGGTCCCTGCAAGATGAAAGCAACATCCAGTACGAAAATGAAGGGAATGATATAAATCACGCTTCCCAGTCGCATAGCAGCAAACCCCGTCTTGAGCGGGTTAGCTTCCGCAATGGATGCCGCCGCGTAAGCCCCCAAGGCCACTGGCGGGGTAATATAGGACAGCATCGCCCAGTACAGAATGAACAGATGCACGCTCAGCGGATCTAAGTTCTGGCTGACCAAGGCTGGGGCCAAAACCACGGCCAAAAAGATGTAAGCCGCCGTCACTGTCATGCCAATGCCCAGCACGAAACTGGTCAGCGCACCCATTAACAGCAGCAATCCAATGTCGTCCCCTGCCATGCTCAGCAGGTCATTTACTAGGGTGCCACTGAGCCCGGTCAAGGACAGCGAGCCGACAATCAAACCCACACCGGCCAGCACCACGACCAGTTCAATCAGCAGCTTGCCTACGCTGTACAGGAGATCCACAACACCACCCAAATCCAGCCGGTGCTCCGGCGAAAACTGATTTAATACCAGCAACGCACCGGTGGCGTAGTACGGGGCAATGGACTCTTGCTGCAGGAAAATCAGCAGGAAGATCAACAATGCAAAGGCGCCTAAATAGAACCAGCCCTCAGCGATGGTTTTACCCAAACTGGGAATGTCTTCTTCCGCCAGCCCCACCACGTTCTCTCGACCCGCATACGCATCAATCTGCAGATACAGACTGGCGAAGTACAAGAACGCTGGTAGTGCTGCTGCCGCAGCCACATCGATGTAAGCAATATCCAACAACGTCGCCATGACAAATGCCGTGGAGCCCATGATTGGGGGCAACAGCACACCACCTGTAGACGCACAGGCCTCGACGCCTCCAGCGACTTCTCGGGCCATGCCAGACTTTCGCATGGCGGGAATGGTCAATTGTCCGGTGGTCAGTACGTTGGTTACCACACTACCGCTCATGGAACCCATCAAACCGCTGGACACGATAGCTACCTTGGCCGGACCGCCCCGCTGCCGGCCTAAAATAGCGAAGGCCAAATTCAAAAAGAACTGGCCGCCACCAGTGAATTGCAACACCACACCAAACACTACGAAGCCAATCACCAAATCGGCAAACGCTCGGAACGGCAGGCCAAAAACACTTTCAATGGACAGCAGATGATACGAAGCGGTTTCGGCCCAAGACGACGGTAGCCCGCTCAAAGGCCCGGGCATGAACTCGGTCACCACGGGCAAGATAGAGAAGGCACCAGCGATTAGACACAGGGGCCAGCCCGCGGCACGGCGTAGGGCCTCAAGTAGCATTAACCACAGCGCTAAGGAGGCATAGACCGCGTAGTCAGGCGCGGCGAACTCCCAAGCCTCATCCAATGCCTGTTCGGCGGTCACGAAAAAGACCGCCAAGATTGCGACAAACAAAATCGCCAGCGGCCAATCAATCCAAGCCTTACTGGGAAACGTAATGAAGGCCCAAGGCGCGAGCAAGGCTAGCAGCGCGTAGAAATACTGAGTTTCGATACCCACAAGGGCACTGAGCCACTGTTGACCGCCAAACAGGCGCAGGGTGTCCATGGCAAGAATCAGTGCCAAGGCAGCCATACCGGCTACCAAGGCGCGAATAAACGGGTGTGGTAAAACTTTCACGGGATTTAGTTCGCCTCACGCCAGATTGGATCGAAGCCAGCAGTCTCCAGTGCTTGGGCACGACGTGTCATCCATGCCTGAGTAAAATCATCGGGATCGGCGTCTAGCTGCTCCCGCCAAGCGGTCGCTAGGACATTCTGTCGTTCGATTAGCCGTTGGTTGTGAATTTCTGCTGCGTCGCTCCACACGCCAATGGATTTAAAGTACCGAACCGAACCCGAGTGGAATGGCACCACCCACATAAAATTCTGGCGATCCATTGCCCAGCCGATGCTGCCTGGATCAGAACTCTTATACTCGTCGTAGTGCAGGTGCACGGCCTTGGCAAGATCATGCACAATTTGCTCATCCTGCTTCGCTAGGGTGATGAGAATCGGATAGGGATAGGTAGCGCCTTCGTGGGGGTTTTCCTCTGAAATAGCCGCTCCGCGAGTTGCCATATGCTTTTGCATAAATGGCACCACCGTAGCCATGCGCTGCCAGCAACCTTCGTCATCGTGAGGCGCTGGGGGCCAAAATATTCCGCGGGGAGACGCTTCAAGCTTCCGTGTGGGACCTGACACAGTAGTCGCATAGGCGGCATCCGCTTGGCCGTTTACCACCCCGGTCCACATGGCGCTGTAGCCGGGAAAATCCACACGTTCCACGTCATCCCACGTAAGTCCGCCACAGGCCAAAAATGCCTCAGTGGTGACATTCAATGCCGGCGCACCGCGCACATAGGGCACCCGTTTGCCGCGCAAATCCGCATAGGTTTTGATACCCAAGTCATCGGCTACAGCCAGCGCTTGGTTACTTTCTCCGTGAGAGGCCATGACAATGCGCAACGGCATAGGGCCCCATGTTTTCCCAGCAAATTGGAACACGCCCTCTTGACCAAAATACGTGGCCACGCCGTTGGCAGAGAACTGTACACGGCCCCGCTGCAGAGGCAGCAATCGGGAAACATCGTTCTTACCCGGCAGAACGCGCAAGTTCACTCCATAGTTGTCTTTCAGGGCCTTACCAATCGCCACTGCTTGGTTGTACCCGGTAGTACCTAGGTTATACGCGCTCCAAGACATGGTCTTGGGGAACTTGGGTTCAAATGCTTCCTCCGCGGCGGTAGCGGATCCACCCACGAAAAGCCCAAACATGAACAAACTCGTCAGAGCCAAAGAGCAACCCTTCGTGACTTTCCCAACCCTCAAACCGCGCATTACCGTCAGTAGATACATCAATCCCCCAAATCTAAATTTCAAGCTCTCTGCTACCTCTAGAGGCTCAAAGCGAACAGCAGCGTATGGGGTGACACCCAGCGGGTCAAGGGAAGCCCTAAAATGTTCCCCAAACCTTGCTCGCTTGACGTTTCAACTGGCCAAGAACTAGGCAATAATTTGGAGCAACACCGCCTAGGAGGAGGAGCAACCATGACAGATCAGAACACCATCGTTCACGCACCTGCCGGCGCCATTGAAGGCAAGATCAAGAACGATACACTGCTCTTTGCGGGCATTCCCTATGCTCAAGCACCGCTGGAAAGACTGAGATTTAAAGCCCCCAAACCGCTGCCCCCTTTCACGGAAACCTTCCAAGCCCTTAAATTCTCGCCGGCAGCGCCGCAGATTCCCAGCGGCGGCATGACCGACAGTGCCCCGGTGCGTTGGAGTGAGGACTGCCTGTACCTGAACATTTCAGCCCCGGCCGCAGTGACTCAATCCGAGGATCTTGGTGGCCGCCCGGTTATGGTTTGGATCCACGGCGGCGGCTACACCAGCGGTCAGGGTGCTATTCCGTGGTACAACGGCACCCGTTTTGCGAAAAACAATGACATCGTGGTGGTTTCCATCAACTATCGCTTGGGGGCCCTGGGGTTTGCTGACCTCACCCACTTAGGCGAAGAGTTTGCGACCTCCAACATCAATGGCACCTTGGATCAGATAGCCGCACTCACTTGGGTGCAAACCAACATTTCTGCCTTCGGCGGCGACCCAGAGCGCGTCACCATCGCCGGCGAATCCGCAGGTGGATTTAGCGTGGCAACCTTAATGGCCTGCCCGGAAGCCGCAGGGTTGTTCCATCAGGCCATCCCTCAAAGTGGTGCCTGTCATCACACTCTGCCCCAAGAAGCCGCACGAACGGCAACCGATTACTTCCTTAACGAACTTGGACACGATACGTCCATGGCTTTAGAAGCCGCTTCGGTTGAGGACATCCTCGCGGCTCAGAACGCCACACTCGCCCACTTTGCCCGAGGTGCGGGTAAGATAAATGCCTTAGGCACCTTCGTTTCGCCTTTTTATCCGGTTCACGGCAACAGCACCCTGCCGAAACCGCCCCTTGAAGCTCTGAAGGCCGGGGCCAGCGCGGAGGTGGCGGTCTTGACCGGTAGTAATGCAGATGAAACCACCTTGTGGAGCAGTGGTGATGAAGATCTAGCCAAACTGGAGCGAACGGTTGCCGGGTATCAAGCCGAACACGCCTTGGCGGTTTATCGCAAAACCCGACCTAGTGCCAACGTCCGTGATTTGCTAGTGGCCTTAACAAGCGACCACATGTTCCGCATTCCTGCTATTCGCATGGCAGAAGCCAGGCAAAGTGCGGCCCCAACGTTTTTGTACGAATTTGCTTGGCGATCCCGGGCCTTTAACGGCGCCCTGGGCGCAACCCATTCACTGGAAATCCCTTTCGCTTTCGACAATCTCGATCAGCCGGGGGTAGATCTGTTTCTCGGGCCGGGAACCATGCCCCAGGGTTTAGCCGACACCATGCACAAAGCTTGGTGCGACTTTATCAAAACCGGGAATCCGGGCTGGCCTCGGTACGACCTGAGCAGCAGAAACACCATGATCTTTGATGACAACTGCAAGTTGGCTGAGAATCCGAAATCCGAGGAACGGGAAGCTTGGGACGGTATCCGGTAGCCTTTTCAGCCTTAGATCAGAAACTCGCCGGCATTCAGATCAATGGCGTGCCGGGCGTGTCGTCGTGCCATCGTGGTAAACATGGTGTCACCGCGGTCTGTACGCTGCACCAGCATCGAGGCCACCACGGTTACGGCGAAGCCTGCAAAGGCACCCCGGCGATAGCCCAGCCAACAGTCCTCCCAAGAATAATTCGACACACCAGCGGTCATCAGACCCTCGTAGTAACCGCGCACTAGGTCCTCTTCAACCGGCTGTCTCACCTCAGGCTCAAGACCCGCCCCAATGAAGTAGGCCACGTCGTTCATGGGCGCACCCAGGGTAATGCTTTGCCAGTCGACGGCGGCAACCGAAAGCCCCGACTCCTGTTGTTCAATCATTAGGTTATCTAGGCGATAGTCCACATGCACCAGCGAAAAAACCTCTGGGAAGTCTGCGTTCAGGGGGGTGTGCTGAGCCTCACCTACACGCTTGATGATGTCGATTTCATCCCCTTGCAGGTGCGGACCATAGCGTTCAACAAACCCGGGCAGGGTTTGCCTGTATAAGGCCATGGTGTCCATCTCGTTAACTTTGTCTGCGTCACGCAGCCATTTCAGCTCATGCAGGCTTTCGTCACACCACGCAGGCGCCTGTAGCCCCACGAGTTCCCCAAGAGCAGCCTTGGCAACGTCCGGCGAACAGCCAGCCAACTGGTCGCCCTGCTCCGCAGGCGTCAAATCTTCCAGCAGCAAAAAGAACTCGGGGCCCTCATTTAAAATCTCAGCGTAGTAGCAGCGAGGGGTTCGGATAGTGACTCGACTTTGCAGCTCTTGATAGAAACGCACTTCGCGTAAAAAGTTGTGTAACGCAACGCCCGTTTGGCGACTGCTTTCATCATCGGACGGGTATTTGCCAATCACAGATAGGGGTAAGTTGCCTTGGTCGTCGAAGTCGAAAACATAGCGAACACATTTACCAATTTGGCCGGTACCCACTCTGGCAGCTTCAAAGCCACGCACTGACCCAGTTAGTCCTGCCGCCGTGAAGCAGTCGTTGAACCACTGGGGGTTGATGGAATCCTCTGTCGGAATTTTAAGCACGATCGTGTTCTCCTAGCAGACTTGCTGCATCCTAAAATTAAGGTTTAGCCTGGGTCATCAGGGCGGCCAAGCGTGCATCAAATAACGGTGGCGCGACGCTTACCCGGGCTTTGTGCGCAGCCACCGTCGCCAACATATCAGCCACCACCTCTGGGTGCTGGCTGGCCACATTAAAACGCTCGGCGGGGTCCCGATGCAGGTGATAAAGCTGGGGACTGTCATGCTCCTGTCGCTTGGGCGGCAGACCATAAGCGCCCTCAGTTACGAGATGAAGCTTCCACGGCCCCTTGCGATAGGCATACAGCGTGCCCCCACGGTAGTAGGGCATTTCGTTGCGTCCACTGGGTCCTTGCCCTAAAAGACGCGAACTCAGGTCTATTCCATCGGTAGCGGTGCGGGCGTCGTCGCCGACCAAGGCCATTACGGTCGAGAATAGGTCCATAGCGGAGCCAATATCGCTCACCACTTCCGCAGCGATAGTCCCGGGCCAGTAAAATACCGTGGGAACCCGAACGCCACCCTCGAATGTGGTGCCCTTGCCGTCTCTTAGCAGACCGGACACTCCGCCTTCTTCACGCATAAACAGCCACGGGCCGTTATCGCTGGTGAAAACGACCAATGTGTTTTCCAGCACCCCAGCCTCCGCTAGGGCATCGTGAATTGCTCCCACACTCCAGTCGATTTCTTCAACAACATCGCCGTAACGCCCGCCCAAGCTGCGATCAATAAATTCGTCGCTACGAAACAATGGCGTATGCGGCATGGAATACGGCATATAAAGAAAGAACGGTTGATCCGCACTGCGTTGAATAAAATCCACAGCGCTTGCAGTGGCGCGTCGGGTCAACTGGGTTTGATCCGTTGGCTGCTCTACCCCATCGACAAACCCATCGGGTGTTGCCTTACTGAAAAACAGCGGGGCTTCGAAGTGACCGGCCATAGGTTTGGCGTATTTAGCCGCCCGTCTGGCGGATGCTGCTGCCCGTTGCTCGGCATCGCCACTCAAACTCATTTTCACTAGGGCATCAAAGTCGGGTTCGTCCACCCAGTTCATATCATTGGAATAGGGAACCCCCTCCCACTCATCGAAACCGTGGCGGGTTGGCAGCGCATGAGGGGCATCACCCAGATGCCACTTGCCGAACATGGCTGTGGCGTAGCCCTTAGCCTGCAGCGCCTCGGCAAGGGTGGTTTCCCCCTGAGGCAAACCACCTGGCTCATCCGGGAAGTAGACACGAATCGTGTTGCCATAAAGTCCGCTGCGCACGGGCAAACGGCCTGTGAGCAACGCGGCACGGCTGGGTGAGCATACCGGCGCTGCCACATAAAAGTCGGTCCAACGCTGGCCTTCGGCAGCTAAGGAATCGATGTTCGGGGTGCGTATATAGGGGTGACCAAAACTGCCTAAATCGCCGTAGCCAAGGTCGTCGGCAAACAATATAACGACGTTGGGTCGTGAGTCTGTGCTTGAACCACCCCCATTGGCGAGCGGTTTTGAGGATGCGGTATCGCAGCCAGCAGTCACCGCCGCTATTGCCGCCAGCAAAAATGCTCCGCCAAGGGCCCTACTGAATGTTCCGCCCATGCTGTCTCCCCTCTGCTTAGATCCCCTTTCCATCTTGAGCATGCCACGGGGCGAAGCGGAAGTCAGGACATCAATTCCCAAGGAGTCTGCTGCTAGGAAACAAAACCGCCCATGGCACTGGACAGACCCGCCACCAAACTTTTGAACCCCCCAGCCATAATCACGAACTCGGCATCGTGTTTTGCCAGAGGGTCCTCCTCGGGTACGTCGTTGACGTCGTCTTGCCCCAGTAGCCGCACCTTGCGCAAAATCAAATCTTCATCGATGACCATGGCGCAGACTTGATCAAAGATCAGGCCCAAACGGTCAACCTTGAGTCCATCAGTTACATGGCGACGCACCGCAGCATCGGCTAGGTCGAAGTCGAGCCAGCTCACCGATGAGCGCGAATCAGCGGGATCTCGCATGCGACATTCCCGACCCATTCGAAACTGTTCGCTAGACCCACCCATGAACACCTTGTTGATGAAATCTTGGGCCGGTGTTTTGAATGCCATGGGTGCGTATTGAAAGGTCACCATGGCCCGTTTCAGCGCATCCATGAAGTAGTCGGCAACACTCTCGGAGGCACTGCCCACGATGAGCACGCCTTCCTGAGGCAACATAATGGCCTGGACCCGATCGGACTTGAGGAGCGCTTGAGGCAGCAGCTCAGAATAAACCTCGTCTTTCAGATCCCGTTTTTCAGCTCGGTTGGGCTCTGTTTGAGTACGCTGTTTAAAAGCCTCAATACGCTGAGCCAACGCTTCCTGCACCGCTGCCGGTGGCAACACTCGGGTCTGGATACGCAGCTGCAGCAGATCTGCCCCGGAGATTCGGCGCGACAGCAAATCTCCGGCATCAGTCACTGGCGGCTCGAATCCGCCACTGCGTTCGCTGAAGGCGCCGCAGGGTTTAAAGGCAGCATTTTCTAAGACCTGAGAAAGGGCTTCCTCAGAACCCGGCCATTCACTGTGGATTCGATAAAGTCGGACGTTGCGGAAAAAACGGTTCACTGAGACTCCCTGCAGATGTGAGTCGCGTCTTTGCCGCGACAATGTGAAGATAGACTCGGCAGGATACGTGACCAGCCATTTGGCCGTCCAAACATTTCGGGTCGAGGCCATCTTTCAGCGCCCAAACCGAGCTTATTCCAGCCACAGAAAAAGGATCACTCATGAAAGCCCTGTACTACCAACCCAGCTGTGGCATTGCCGGCGACATGCATTTGGCCGCTCTGGTGAGCCTCGGTCTGCCCGAAGCTTACTTGGCAGACATGCTGGCTAAGCTACCTGTTCATGATGAATTCACCATGACTTTCACTCCTGCCAGCAAAATGGGTATCTCGGGTTTACAAACCCAAATCGCCATACAGGACCAAGCCGACCACCGGCATCACAGCACCATTGTTCAGATGATTGAGGAAGCCGGCCTACCGACTGGAGTGGCCCAAAGAGCACTGGCGATGTTTAGCCTAATTGCCGATGCCGAGGGAAAAATTCACAACGTGCCAGCAGAGAAAGTGCACTTCCACGAAGTCGGCGCCATGGACTCCATCATCGACATCGTCGGAGCGGCAGCGGCCATCGAGTACTTCAAGCCTGATATCGTGCTTTGCGATGCCGTAGAGCTGGGTGGCGGTTTCGTCAATTGTGCTCACGGGCGCCTGCCGGTTCCGGCTCCGGCCACCCAAGAGATTTTAAGTGGTATTCCCTGCCGCTACGGCACTGTGGATGGCGAAGCCACCACCCCCACTGGGGCGGCTATCTTGTCCCAAGCGGTAACTACCTTTGTGCCCAAGGGAGCGTTTACGCCAGATGCCATTGGCTATGGGATCGGCAGAAAAGATTTTGAGATCCCTAATGTGTTGCGGGTAGCGCTGGGCTCCTACAAGCCTGGGGGTGAAAAACAGCGTGATACAACCTCGCTCAGCGAACGATTTAACGACCTTGAAACAGGCCACTACAAAATCGAGGCCAACATAGACGACATGTCGCCGGAAGCCTTCGCCCCACTGATGGAGACTCTGTTCAGCGCAGGGGCCATGGATGTCTTTACTCAGCCCATCATGATGAAAAAGCAGCGTCCTGCTCAGTGCGTTACTGCCCTCACTGATGACGGCCATCTTGAGGCGGTGACAGATGCGCTGCTCAATTCGTCCACCAGCATTGGTCTTCGCATCATCCCCTTCGCTAAGCGCGTTCTGCCTAGGGAGCAACGCTCAGTTGCCACGTCATTTGGCGAGGTGTCTGTGAAAGTAATTTCGCGACCCAACGGACAACAGACCTTCAAGGTAGAACATGGGGATATTCTGCGCGCAGCATCAAGCCACCAGTTGGATTATCTCAGTGCCGAACGCAGTCTCATTGACGAGGTCAGGCGCTTCTTAAGCGACAGCTCCTGACTCGAAAAGGGCATTGATTTCGTCCTCGCTCATTCCAAGATCTGCCAGAATTTCGCGACTGGCATCACCGGGCACCGCCACCGGGCCGGGCATCTGGGGTTCTGTGCGCGAGAATCGCGGCGCTGGCGCCGCCTGCAGCACGCCATTGGCTTCCACCAAGGTCTGACGTTCCTTATTGTGGGGATGCTCGGCGGCTTCCTCCAAGGTCAGTATTGGCGCGTAGCAGATGTCGGTACCCAGCATGATCTCGTCCCACTCATCCCGGGTTTTACTGGCCATCACCGCGGCAAGCTTTTCTGTCAGGGCCGGCCAATCCTGCCGACTCATCTGCCGGGGTAAATCCCCGTCACCGGCAAGACCCGTTTTCTCCAGCAGCAGTGCATAAAACTGGGGTTCGATGGAACCGATAGACACGTACTTACCGTCCTTGGTTTCATAAGTGCCATAAAAATGCGCACCACCATCCAGCAAGTTACTGCCACGCTGATGGTGCCAAACGCCCTGCCCCATGAGGCCGTAAATCGAGTTCATCAACAGCGCCGAGCCATCGGTCATTGCCGCATCGATTACCTGTCCCTGACCGGATTGCCCGCGCTCGAACAATGCCGCCATCACGCCAAAGGCCAACATCATGCCGCCCCCGCCGAAGTCGCCAACCAAATTTAGTGGCGGCGTGGGCTTGCCACCGGGCTCGCCAATGCCATGCAGAACGCCAGACAATGAGATGTAGTTGATGTCGTGACCGGCGGCGTGAGCCATGGATCCGTATTGGCCCCAGCCAGTCATACGCCCATAGATCAGGCGGGGATTACGCTCAAGACAGACATCTGGTCCCAGTCCAAGACGCTCAGTCACCCCAGGGCGAAAACCCTCCAACAGCACGTCGGCGCTTTCCACTAACTTAAGTACGGTTTCAACCCCGGCCTCGCTCTTCAAGTCCACGGCGATACTTTTTCGTCCCCGGGCCAGCACATCGTATTTATTCGCGTCTTTACCCTTGGATGCAGATCGATCCACTCGAATCAGTTCCGCCCCCATATCGGCCAGCATCATGCCGCAAAAAGGTCCGGGACCAATGCCCTGAAGCTCGACTACTCGCAATCCTTTTAATGGTCCCATAACTCTCCCCTTACTCACCCCTTGCTGGGGCTTATTGCCGATATATTTTCTCTCCAGAGTGTAGTGCCCAGATCCAGTCCACGCAAAGCTGAGACCCTTGGCCATTGGTGGCATTTCGACAGCGTTTTGCAAAAGCGCCTTGTCAAAAACGCTCGTCGAAAACACCGGTACTCAAAACACCTCTTGGCAAGACAAGGTCTCGCTCCGTATGATCCTTGCCTTCACGGATTAGTAGAGGGAGAGAATTTATGGTTGATCTTGAGGAGCTCAAGGGTAAATTTCTAAACACTGAGTTTGCCAGTCGGGACCTGCAGATCGAGGCTGACAACCTCATCGCTGCGGCCACAGCATCCGGCGAAAGCCGCCCAGAGTTCGTTGATACGGCCCATGAGAACTTTCAGGCCACACCGGCCTATTTGTGCAGCATTTCTTCCGGGCGCCACTTGCCCGTCGACTTTCCCTCATTAGGAGGCATCCCCATGGACGGCGGCAAGGCCGTAGAGCGTTTTGCTCCGGTTCGAGCCGGGGTCCCGCTCACGGTAAAGGCACACCTGCACGAGATTTACGACAAGAAAGGCCGCTCTGGACGCATGATTTTCATCGTCGTGCGCACCGAGTTGTTCGACGCGGACAACGCACACTTGGCCAACATAGATTCCAGACTAGTCGTTAGGGAGAAACCAGACTCATGAGCATTACGACCATTCACGACGTCGAATTCGGCGCAGAGCTGCCCGTATTTGAACCCGACACTTCCTTGGCCAACGTTGGCGTCTTTGCCAGAGCCGTGGGCTGGGGCGGGCCGCGCTTTGAAAGCCATGAAGGCGCACGTAAAGAAGGCTTTCCCGGCGCATTGGTGCCGGGGATCATGGGCATGGGCTTTCTCACCAGCGCCATACATCAATGGGCACCGGCGGGTCAGGTTGAGCATGTCGACACAGTCTTTCGGGCACCCATGCTTGCGGACACGCCTGCCATTATCAGCGCCGTGGTTACTGATATCGACGAAGACGATGGCATTGTGGAGCTGGATATGACGGTCAAAAACACCAAGGACGAAACCCGGGTGTTTGGAACCGCACGGGTGAAGCTCCCGCTGTCCTAACTCAGTGCTTACCCGGCCAGCAACCACGTTGTGGGAGCGGCCGGGCATTCTTTTGAGAAAAATCCAGTTGGGTCACGCCAAAGATCAGCTTCTGGCATTATCGACCCATGTCCACACCGCTGCTCATTCAATTTCTACTCTGCCCAGCCACTCTTTTGACTCTGATACTGGTCAGCGCACCTTACGGCCGGCACTTTCGGCCTGGCTGGGGACCCAGTCTGCCCAACCGCGCAGCTTGGTTTCTGATGGAACTGCCCGCTCTGTTGGTGATTATTTTTTTTATCGTCGGGGCGCCCCAAGCTGCGCACCCCGCGGTCTGGGTCCCGCTGATCTTTTGGCTGGTTCATTACGCCTACAGAACCTTTGTCTTTCCTGCCCTTATGCGACCCTCGGACCAAACATTTCCTGTCGCCTTGGTGGTTTTTGCCATCGCTTTCAATGTGCTAAACGGATTTAACAACGCCGATGCGCTTGTGCACAACGCCGCAGCGGCCCAACCTTGGATAGGCCCCAGCTTCTGGATTGGTTCGGGGATTTTTATTGCCGGATTTATCCTGCACGTTCATGCGGACGCGATGATACGACGACTACGTCAGCCCGGTGACAGCTCCTACCACATTCCCCATGGCGGTCTGTTTCGGTGGGTAAGCAGTCCCCACTACCTTGGCGAAATCATTCAGTGGACGGGTTGGGCGGTAATGACTTGGTCGCTGGCAGGACTCGCTTTTGCGTTGTTCACAATCTGCAATCTAGCGCCAAGAGCGGTAGCCAACCAAACGTGGTACAAAGCCCGGTTCCCCGACTATCCAGCCGAACGACGAACCCTGATTCCCGGCGTTTTCTAGCTCACCCGGCATCGACAACAACAGGATTACATCCCAGCGTCGACTAAGCCCACTGATACTGTGAGATGACCATCTCGGTTCCGACCTTGGCGAACCCGCCCTCAGCCTCGCCGTCCATCGGCAGCTTCAGCAAACCCATAGCCTGCCATTGGTCACCGGCGTCAACGACGCCGACTTGAACCGCCTCGTCCCAAAAGATTGGCCGCCGGAAGTAAATTTCGGTATCGAAGGCATGGGGCCGGCGGTCTTGCCACATTTGGGCGGTCAGGTAGTGCACGCCCATACCACCACCAATCAGCGGCGCTCTGAAACCGGCTTTTTCCGCGGCTTCCTGTTCGTAATGAATGCTATTGCCTTCGACGCTGTAGCTCTTAACGCGCTCTGGTGTCAGTTGATAGGTGTCGAGCCTAGTCAGAGCCGACACATCCGTAATGACATTCTGTGGCCTCTGGCCTGCACCCGGCCCGTTTGAGGCGGTTTGATTGGCTTGGGGCCGCAGGGAGGTCCTGGGACAGCTGATGACTCTGGCGCCGCTTCCATCTTCAAACCAGACATCGGTATCCACTCGAATCCCCCGCGGGACGGGTGTTACCGCCGTAATTTCGCCCTTAACGGTCAGAGCCTCCCCAAGCTTGGCAGGGCGGTGCTGAATCAGCCGCTGCAGCATATTGATGTTGCCTTCGGCGCTGATTCCACTGTCGATACCCGCGTGAATGCCAAGCCCGATGTAAAACGCCGGATCCACATCGCCGCCGAACACACTGGGATCGACACCGCAGGCCTCGAGTCGCTGAGCTTGGGTTTCGGTGGATGTTTCGATTACATGGGTTTGATACTGAAACCCCGCAACCGGTTCGTGCCAAACGGTCATGCTGCCTCCTCGACTGACTCTGAAATCACCCTGCTATCGGGGTTTAACGGAACATGTGAGTCCCGCCACATACCGTCAGCGCTTGGCCTGTAACATAGGCACTGGCATCCGAGGCGACGAATACCGCCATGCCCTTGAAGTCGTCTGCCTCACCAAATCGACGCAGCGGTGTTTGTTCGGTTACACGTTGAGCCGCTTCCGGGTTGTCCCACAGTGCCTTGGCAAAATCTGTGCGAATCAGACCTGGACACAGCGCATTCACCCGCACGCCCTTGGGACCCCACTCCATAGCCAAGTTACGAACCAGTGCGATGTCCGCCATCTTGGAAATATTGTAGGTGCCCAAGGTTTCCGATGGTCCGAAAGCCCCAACGCTGGCAGTGATCATGATAGAGCCGCGTTCCTTGGCCAACATGTCTGGCGCCACCATTTGGCACAGCCAGTGGTTGGAGCGCAGATTCGAGTTCATGGTCTTATCAAAGGCCTCATCGGGAATTTCAGACATAGGACCGTAGAAAGGATTCACTCCGGCATTGGCGATCAACGTATCAATCGGGCCAAGGCGAGATCGCGTCTCGTCCACAAGATTTTGCAGCTGCTCCTTGTAACCAATGTTACAGGCAATGGCGATGGCCCTTTCCGCGCCAACCGCCGCGTTAATTTCAGCCGCCGTCTCCTCACAGGCATCGAGCTTGCGGCTGGAAATCACTACCTTACTTCCATGCTCTGCCAACGCTTGCGCCATGGCCTTACCCATGCCCTTGGATGCACCAGTAACAAGGGCCACCTGCCCGGTTAAGTCAAAAAGTTGTGTCGCGACTGCCATCATTCTCCCCTTTGTAGCCGTTTAAGTTATGTCTAAGCCTCAGTGTAAAGCACATCGCTGTTAACTTCGCGAAGATCCGTCTTACCGCAAAACGCCATGGTCAGATCCAGTTCTTTTTCAATGATTTCCAGGCACTGGATCACACCCTGCTTGCCGCCTGCTCCAAGCCCGTTCAAGAAAGCCTTACCGATTAAGGTCGCGTCGGCGCCGAGAGCCATGGCCTTAAAAACATCCTGACCCGAGCGAATACCGCCGTCCAGCCAAACCTCGCAAGCGCCATTCACCCTCGCCACGATTTGCGGTAACACCTCAATACTGGCTGGCGCGCCATCCAACTGACGACCGCCGTGATTAGACACGATGATGGCGTCAACACCCAGCCCAGCAGCAATGGCTGCGTCTTCCGCGTCCATGATGCCCTTGAGAATCAACGTGCCACCCCACTGCTCTTTTACCCAGGCCACGTCTTCCCAGCTCAAAGAAGGGTCTAATTGCTCTGCTGACCATGCAGAAAGGGATGTGAGATTCTCAACACCCTTGGCGTGACCCACCACATTGCCAAACGAGTGCCGCCGGGTCCTTAGCATCCCTGCACACCATCGTGGCTTGGTGGCCATGTTGAGTAAATTACCCAAGGTCAGCCTTGGCGGGGCCGTCATCTGATTTTTTAGGTCTTTGTGACGCTGGCCTATGATTTGCAAATCCAGAGTCAGAACGAGAGCACTGCAACCGGCAGCTTTGGCTCGTTGGATTAAGGCACTTATAAAATCCCGATCTTTCATCACGTATAGCTGAAACCAAAATGGCTTACTGGTATGAGCCGCCACATCTTCAATGGAACAGATGCTCATGGTCGAGAGGGTAAATGGGACACCAAACTCCTCCGCGGCCTGTGCCGCCAAGATTTCGCCGTCAGCATGCTGCATACCGGTCAGCCCAGTAGGTGCTAGAGCCACCGGCATGCGCTGGCTCTGACCCAACATACCCGAGGAAATACTGCGCTTGCTGATGTCCTTTGCCACACGTTGCCGCAGGCGAATATCAGCAAATGCCTGACTGTTTTGACGGAACGTGCTCTCGGTCCAAGAGCCCGACTCGGCGTAGTCGTAGAACATTTTCGGCACCCGCCGCTTGTGCAGCACACGCAAGTCTTCAACACAGGTAATGGTCTTCATTTGCTTCCCACCTTACACACCATTTTTCCAACCGGGCCATGGTAGCATCGCTGAACAACGCATATAGGGAGAGAGTGATGGCCCTTGTTTTTACACCGGACCAAGACCAGTTCCGGGACAGCATTCAGCGCTTTTTGAAAGACAAAATGCCAACCACAGAAGTTCGCCGACTTATGGCAACCCAGCGCGGCTTCGACGACGATCTGTGGCAACAAGCCAGCCAACAACTGGCACTGACGGGCATTCACATTTCCGCAGATCTCGGCGGCGCGGGTTTCGGCGCCATAGAGCTGGCTATCGCCTGTGAAGAGATGGGGCGGTCGCTGTTTTGCGGCCCCTATTTCAGCAGCGCGGTATTGTCAGCCTATGCCTTGATGCTTGCAGCTGACCAAGATCAGCAAGAACAATGGCTGCCGGGGCTTGCCAGCGGTGAGATCAGAGCCAGTCTAGCCATTACTGAAACCGCCACGATGTGGGACGCTGCGGACATTCAAACCACCGCCCGTGCCGGTGACGATGGCCATACCCAACTGACCGGAACCAAACAGTTTGTCATTGACGGACAGACTGCCGACCTCCTCATTGTAGCGGCACAGTCTCCCTCGGGTGTGGGCCTGTACCTTATCGAGAGCGACGCGCCGGGGCTGAGCATCAGTCCGCTCAACACCATGGATCCGACCCGAAAGATGGCAAGTCTGACTATGGCTCAGGTTCCAGCCACCGAGTTAGCTCGGCGCACCGAAAACTTGCTGCCAACACTACTCAATGCCGCCTGCATTCTGCTGGCCAACGAGATGGTAGGCGGCGCTCAGCAACTGCTCCAATCGTCCGTGGAGTACACCCAATTACGCTACCAATTTGGGCGCAGCATCGCGTCTTTTCAGGCCATCAAACATCGACTGGCAGACTTGCTGTTGGACGTGGAGCTTGCACGTAGCGCGGCCTATCAGGCTGCCCAAACCTTGGCGGATTGTGGCGACCTAGGACAGCTCTCTTTAGCTCAGCAGCGCCAGTTGACCGAACACGCAAGCCTCGCCAAGGCTGCGGTCAGCGAGACCTATTTACAGGTAGCCCTGGAAACCATTCAGTTACACGGTGGAATCGGCTTCACATGGGAAAACGATACCCACCTTTGGTTTAAACGCGCCAAAACCAGCGAAGTGTTATTTGGCACGCCGGCGGAGCATCGAGAGCGCATGCTGCTGGCGATGGCAGAAGCCACCACAACGGAGAATGCCGCATGAGTGAAAACAGTATCCACACAGAAGTCACCCAGTGGTTGGGACAGCATTGGGATCCCAACATGGATCTCATTACTTGGCGGTCGCTGGTCGCGGATTCCGGCTGGGGCGCCCCAAGCTGGCCGACGGATTACTACGGTAAAGACATGAGTCCTCAAGACGCAGCCGTGGTCGAACAGGCCTTCGCAGAATACGGGGCGGTTGGGGCTGCACAAAGCGGTGTACGAATGTTGGCGGCAGTCACCTTGCTTGCCCACGGATCCCATGAGCAAAAACAAAAGTACCTGCGCGGAATTTTGACCGGTGAAGATCAGTGGTGTCAGTTGTTCAGCGAACCCGGCAGTGGATCCGATCTGGCCGGCGCTACCACTCGGGCAGATTTACGTGGCGACGAATGGATCGTGAATGGTCAAAAAGTCTGGAATACCAGTGCCCACCACGCTCAATACGGTTTGTTGTTGGCCCGCACAGATTGGGATGCGCCAAAGCATCAAGGCCTCACCTACTTCATCATTAACATGGAGCAGCCCGGGGTCGAAGTGCGGCAATTGGCCCAGATGAATGGTCACGCGTCCTTCAACGAAGTGTTCATGACCGACGCAGTGGTCGCTCGAGACGACCTTGTGGGTACCGAGGGGGGCGGCTGGCAGTGCGCTATGACCACCCTAGCCAACGAGCGGCGATCCTTTGACCGCGCCCGGGATGTGGGGGGGCGCAAGGGCCGTCAAGGCAAGATCTTCGCCGACCTCGAAGAAGAATTTGCCATCGCCAATGAACCCTATACTTGGTATCCCCAGCGGGCCGGACGAGTGGACTTGATCATGCCAAGGGCCTTAGAGACAGGCGCCATCAATGACCCCGCCACCCGCCAGGACATTGCCCGTCTGCACATCATGGCCGAATGCGCCAAGTGGACAGGTGATAGAGCCAAGGCAGCGGCTAAAGCTGGTAAACCTCAAGGCCCAGAAGGATCTTTAGGCAAGCTGGCAGCTAGCAACGTGGCTCGACTGGCCTCGCGAGTGCACACCGCCATCAGCGGCAATGACGCCATGCTCACCGGCCCGGATAGCCCCATGGATGGAACCATTGCCGAAATTCTGGTTTCAACCCCGGCCATATCCATTGCCGGCGGCACCGACGAGATCCAGAAAAACATCATCGCCGAGCGAGTATTAGGCTTGCCCAAGGAGCCCCGGTTTGACGATGGCCCGTTCCGAGATGTGCGGCGCAACACTGGCCCTGCCGCTGACAGTAAGAACTGAGGGTGGGTATGAACAAAAAACCCCTGAACGGTATCCGAGTCATCGAGGTTGGGCAGCTGCTGGCAGGACCATTCGCAGGCACCATGCTGGCCTACTTTGGCGCCGAAGTAATCAAGGTTGAGCCTCCCGGTGAGGGGGACCCCATTCGCGGCTGGCGTTTGCTGGACGAGGAAGGCACTAGCTACTGGTGGCGTAGCTTAGGTCGCAACAAGAAGTCCTTAACACTGAACCTGCGCACCCCGGAAGGCAGAGAGATTTTGGGCGATCTGCTGAACGATGCTGACGTGCTGATCGAAAACTTCAAGCCCGGCACCATGGAAAAATGGGGACTGGGGCCGGACGAGGTCAGCAAACGTAATCCAAACCTTATCTACACTCGAATTTCTGGCTACGGCCAAACCGGGCCATACAGTCGAAAACCCGGCTATGCCTCTGTAACCGAGGCGTATTCGGGTTTCCGCTACATCAACGGCTTCGCCGATGACGTACCCGTGCGGCCCAACTTGAGTTTAGGCGACAGCGTGGCCGGCCTGCATGCGGCCATGGGCATTTTGCTGGCCTTGCTGGCTCACAAGTCCAGCGATGCTGAGGCCAGTGGCCAAGTCGTAGACGTTGCTCTGTATGAATCCATGTTCAACCTGATGGAAGGCATCGTGCCCGAGTACTCTGGCGCTGGGGAAATCCGCCAACCCGCAGGCTCCACCATTACCGGCATCGTGCCCACCAATACCTACCTATGCTCGGACGGCAAACATGTGGTCATTGGCGGCAACGGCGACTCCATTTACGTGCGACTGATGACCGCCATCGGGCGAGAGGATCTGGCCCAGGATCCTCGTCTGGCCAGCAATCCGGGCCGAGTTACGCACCAGAAGCTAATCGACGGCGCCATAGCCGCTTGGGCAGATCAACTCACCAGCGCACAAGTCATCCATGCCATGGAAGTTGCCGACGTACCCGTTGGTGCCATATTCAGTATTGCCGACGCCTTCGAAGATCCGCACTATCAGGCACGAGGCATGTTCGAACAGGTTCGAGTACCGAACCGAGACGACGACCTATCGATACCTGCCATTCTGCCCAAACTCATGGGCACACCGGGCAGCACCGAGTGGCCTGGCGGAGAGGTTGGCAGTCATACCGACGATCTACTCACTATGATGGGTTTGGCGGCGGATCGTATAGCCGCTTTAAAGGAACAAGGCATCGTCTAAATTCAATCTTGCGCACCGCATCAGCGCGCAAACTGGAGGGAGTAAACATGAGCCTAACAATAGATACCGGAACCAACGAACTGCTGTGCAGTATCGATCAGCGGGTGGCCACCATTACCTTGAACCGGCCGGAGAAACGCAACGCCCTGTCGGATAATCTGACGCCAGCCCTGAGACAAACCCTGTTGGATCTTGAAACCAACAACGATGTGGGATGCATCGTCATCACCGGAACCGGTAACGCATTTTGCGCAGGCGGAGACATCGGCGGAATGGCGGGCAATCGCAGCGAAGAGCCGGGGCCTCGGCCTACCATGCAAAACCGCATACGAGCGCTTATTCATAAACAGGAAACCCTGAGCATGCGCTTGTTTAATCACGCTAAGCCGACCATTGCCGCCCTACCCGGCGTGGCTGCAGGAGCAGGTTTTTGCATCGCCTTGGCCTGTGATCTACGCATCGCTACCGCGTCCACCTTTGTCACCACCGCCTATCGCAACATTGGATTCTCCGGAGACTACGGGGGCAGCTGGCTGCTCAATCAATTGGTGGGACCGGCAAAAACAAAGGAACTTTTCTTTACCGGACGGCGGGTTCAGTCCGACGAAGCGTTGGCGCTGGGTATCTTCAATCAAGTGGTTGAAGACGAGACATTCCCGGAAGCAGTTACCGAGCTAGCCCGCCAAATTGCCTCTGGCCCGCCTATCGCCATCGGCTATATGAAAGAAAATATCAACAGTGCGATTGAAGGCTCGCTTCAAGACAATTTAGCTCGTGAAGCCGATCGGTTGATGCGTTGCGCGGCAACCGACGACCACAAAGAAGCAGTCGCGGCCTTTATGGCCAAGCGAGCACCGGTGTTTACCGGCCGCTAAGCCGGCAGCACAAAAGCAAGACCCTCAAAAAAGATCTCGGCGAGAAAATACTATGGCTCACTGGCAAAACTGGTCCGGACGTTTGTCTAGCACACCCGACCAAATGGCGTTCATCTACAGCGAAGAACAAGCCGGTGCTCTAGCAAAAGCAGCATCAGAAGCGACCAAGTCCGTTCGGGCTGTTGGGTCCGGGCACTCCCACAAAGAGCTGGTAGTGGACGGCGATATCATCGTGGATTTGCAGGCGTTGGCGGGCGTTATATCCGTGGATGAAACCAAGGGCAGCGCTTGGATCGGCGGCGGCTCAAAGATCCATACCCTAGGGCCGGCTCTGGCCCGATACGGGCTAGCGCTACCTAATCAAGGCGACATCGACCAACAAAGTATTAGCGGCGCCACCGCGACAGGTACCCATGGCACTGGGGCAACCCTACAAAACCTCAGCAGTCGCGTGACCGGTGCCCGAATTGCCCTCGCCAATGGTGATGTTGTCGAGTGCTCTGCGGAGCAAAACAGCGAGCTATGGCAAGCCAGCCGACTGCATTTGGGTGCCTTCGGTTTAATCACCGCCCTGAAGCTGGACTGTGTGCCAGCCTACCGACTGCAAGAACAGAGCTGGAAGCTGCCCTTGGGCGAACTGCTAGCAGATCTGGATTCCTATATTTCCAACAATCGCCACTGCGAGTTCTTTTGGTATCCGCAAACAGACAGCGCAAATCTCAAAGTAATTAACATCACCGATGAC
The DNA here is from genome assembly GCA_038151515.1 of Gammaproteobacteria bacterium. Classification (GTDB taxonomy): domain Bacteria; phylum Pseudomonadota; class Gammaproteobacteria; order Pseudomonadales; family Azotimanducaceae; genus UBA4421. The sequence goes on from JAYOVN010000014.1 coordinate 26,854, forward strand.
GCCGGCCAGTACCCGCTCGGGGGTGAAGGCGAGCGCTGTGGCTGGAACTATGAGGTGCTGCCAAACCACCGCCCTCATTTACATACAGAAATGGAATACAGCGTCCCTGCCAGTTCTGGCCCAGCCTGCATGCAAGCCATTCAGAATCTGCTGAACACAACCTTTACCGACGTGCGGTGGCCAGTGGAATATCGAACCTTGGCCGCCGACGACGTGTGGATGTCCACGGCCTACCAGCGGGACACGGTGACCATTTCCGTTCACCAAGGCGCCGAGCTGCCCGACGAGGCCTATTACCGAGCCTGTGAAGAAATTTTTCTGGAATTTGATGGACGGCCGCACTGGGGTAAATGCAACTATCTCAGCGGCACCCAACTAGCCGGGCAGCATGCAAAGTGGCAGGACTGGTGGACGGTGCGAGATCGGGTAGACCCACAAGGCACATTCTTAAATCCGTACCTGACGAGTATTCGCCCTTAACTCAAATACGCGCTCGCTGCAGAGATCTATTCAAAGGCTCGGTCAAAACGACTCTTTCCTATAGACCCATTCAGACGACGCTTTCACAAGGACAAAACGCACCGTGTACCCCACCTATACGTCTAAATTTCCGGAGCTAGGCTTTTATGGCTTACCCGGCCACAGCCGCACCCCAAGAGATATTTTGAAACAGGCCCAAGACGCAGAAGAGTTGGGCATCGGCAACATCATGATCTCCGAACGGGCTGACTACAAAGAAATCTCAGCCCTATGCGGAGCCGTAGCCGCGGTTACTGACAGCCTCTACATCGGCACCTCGGGCACTAATCTCAACACACGTCATCCGGTGATTACCGCCTCCATGGGCTCTACTCTTAACAGCCTTTCTGAGGGTCGATTTGCGCTGGGTCTGGCCAAGGGCGTCGGGGTACGTTGGAAGGCCATGAACGTAGACTTCCCTACCTTTGAGCGTGAGGCCGAGTTTATTCAGCTCATGCGCAAACTATGGCGAGGTGAGCGGGAGCTTAACCATACCAGCGCATTGGGTAGCTATCCCGCCCTGCAGTTGGCCCACTACGTGGATGAGGACATTCCCGTGCTGTACGTGGGCTTTGGCCCCAACAGCTTGCATCAGGCGGGAAAGATGTATGATGGCGCACACCTGCACACCTTTATGAGCGATCAGGCGCTGAACGAGGCAGTGACCAACTTTCATGCCGGCGAGGCAGAAGTTGGTCGCTCAGGCGGCAAACTCTGGTCGGTGTTCGCCACGGCCTGCGATGTCAGCGAGGAACGATACCTGAAGCTAATCGTTGCCCGCCTCGCCACCTATTTGCAAATCCCCGGTTACGGAGAGGCGCTGGTAAAGGTGAATAACTGGGATATGGACACCCTAGCTGCCTTTAGAAGCGCCCCCATTGTGGCCAATATGACCGGCGCCATAGACAGCGTTGCTAGCTTTGGGGAACTCGCCGAGATCGAAAAACTGATTCCCGAGCATTGGCGGCCCGCCGCAGTAGGCGACGCTAAAACCTGTGCCCAGCGCTGGCTGGATCAATTCAACGCTGGCGCAGACGGCATCATCATCCACGCCAGCACACCGGAAGAATTCGCACCTGTGCTGGCGGAGTACGAAAAAATCCGACCCACCGAGCTATTTGCGGGACGCACCAACCGACCGGGATGATTAATACTGAGAAAGGGTCATGCGGGTGGGTTTAGAGCAGTTCCAACAAATCTCGCGGCTGCCCTACCCAATCCTCATAACCCGAAGACCGAAACTCTTCAGTGCTGCCGTAGCCGTAGAGCGCGCCGATAAAACTCATGCCGTTGTTTTTCGCGCCAATGGCATCGTGACGTCGATCTCCAATCATCACGCTCTTGGAGCCCGTTTGATCTGTCTCGTTAAGGGCGTGGGCCAGCAGCTCGCTTTTGTCTTGTAAGGTCCCATTCAAACCGGAACCAAAGGTACGCACAAAGAACTGGGCTAGTTCGAAATGCTCGAGAATGCGATCGACAAACACCAGTGGTTTACTAGAGGCCACGTACAAGGGGTATTTGTCCGCAAGAGACATCAGTACTTCCGGTATGCCGTGATAAACCTCATTTTCAAACAAACCCACGTGACCGAACCGCTGCCTATATAAAGCCACCCCCTCAGCCGCGCGCTCTGGACCGACCAGTTCACTGAAGTTATCTACCAACGGGGGACCAATACACCAGGTCAGATCGTCCTTCGATGGCACCGATTCCCCCATCCGCTCGAGGGCGTGCTGAATACAACCGGTGATACCCTCCTTGGGGTCCGTGAGGGTGCCGTCCAGATCGAAGAAAATTGCCTCTACAACGGGGGTATCTTGCATGGTTGTTCCTATTCCGTCCTTGGCACTATGATGAACGTCCACCCATTCAGGACGTATTTTAGTGACTGCATCCAGTGAGTTTCCGCACATTACCAACCGCCGAATCGCCACCAACGGTATTGAGCTGAACATTGCCGAACAAGGCGAGGCGAACGCCCCCTTGATCGTCATGTGCCACGGTTTCCCGGAGTCTTGGTATTCCTGGAGGCATCAATTTGCACCCTTGGCCGACGCAGGTTATCACGTGGTGGCCCCTGACATGCGCGGCTACGGTGAATCAGATAAACCAGCAGACATCAGCGCCTACAATCAGATCGAGGTGGTGAACGACATCAAAGGATTAGTCAGCGCGCTAGGCTACGAGACCGCCATTGTTATCGGTCACGACTGGGGCGGTCCCACCGCTTGGGCCTGCGCCCTTTGGCACCCTGAGGTGTTCACCGCAGTTGGCGTCCTTTCAGTTCCCTTTAGCCCCCGCTCGCCGGTCCCGCCGCTGGAGGCCATGAAAGCCGTCTTCGCAGGTAAATTTTTCTATCAGCTTTATTTTCAGCAGTCCGGCGTGGCCGAGGCTGAGTTCGAAAAAGACGTGCGTACCGGACTGCGGAAGTTTTATCACTTAGCCAGCGGCGAAATGGATTGGAACATCCTTGGCGAAAAATCTGAGCACGACGATCTGCTCACCAGCTTGATTGATCCAGACAAGATGGGGCCTTGGTTGTCCGACAGCGACCTTGATTTTTACGTCAATGAATTCACCCATAGCGGTTTCGCCGGCCCCCTAAATTACTACCGCAACCACAACCTCACCTGGGAGCTCAGCGCAGATAAGCCCACTGAAATTCACCAACCCGCCCTATTTGTTGCGGGAGAGCGTGATGGCGTCATCGCAATGGCAGGGCCAGCCTTGGAGAACATGCCGAACTTCGTGAAGGACCTGCGCACCAATGTGCTGATACCCAAGATTGGACACTGGACTCAGCAAGAAGCACCTGAGGCGGTGAACGAACACCTACTGAGTTGGTTAAACGGGCTAAGCTAATCGCCGTGACTCAGAGCATTCCCGAATCTGGGGTCTTTCAGGACCTCACCATTGTCGACGTCTCCGGAAGTGTGGCCACCAGCTACGCGGCCAAGCTCTTCGCCGACTACGGTGCGCTGGTGATCAATATGGAATCTGCTGAAGGCTTCCCAACTCGCGGCCTGAAGCCATTGTTGCCCAGCGGCGAGAGCGCCATGCACGGCTACCTGCACACAAACAAACAGAGCGTGGTTGGTTGTCAGACATACCTAAGAGATGAGCCGGCCATCGTTAACGCCGATCTGGTGATTTACGACCCAAACCATCTGCCCCGACCGGACTATCTGGCGGACATTGAGCGTAACACCTGTGCCATCAGCTGGTACGGCCGAACCGGCCCCTATGCAACCATGCAGGGTTCGGATGCCACCATACATGCTCTGAGCGGTCTGATGCGGGGTATCGGAACCCCCGAGGGGCCGCCCATCATCCCGCCTGGCTATCAGGCTCAGATTATCGGTGGCCTTAGCGCGTTTAACGGCGCCCTAGGGCATTTGCTGGCCATAAGCTTGGGCAATCGAAACTCTGTCTTTCAGCTGGATGCCAGCATTTTAGAAGCCAACATGTGCTTTACCGATCTTGCCGCGATTAACGCCTTTAACGACAACCCGCTGCCTCCACGGATGGGCATCAACCGATTTCCACCCACCTACCCCTTAGGCATTTGGCCCTGCAAAGACGGTTGGCTTGGTGTCACCGCGCTGACCCCCGGCCAATGGAAGGCCTTTTGCAAACTGTTGAATATGGAGCACTTTGCAGAGGTTGAACTGTTTCAGAGCAGCGTCAGTCGTTTGGAATCGTCGGACCTGTTGGAGCCGGAGATTTTGCAGGCCTTGTCTCAACACAGCGCCGAAGACCTGTTTTACAAAGGCCAAGCCATGCGCATTCCGCTGGCCCGGGTCCCGACCATGGAAGAGCTGTTTGATGTAGACCAGTACAGTAGCCGCAACGCTTTCAGTGCTGTCACCGTGGGCGAAGAAACCTTTTCTGCTCCGTCGACCCCGTTCCGGCTGTTTGCAACGCCCCCGCACTTTGGCGGCACCGTGGCCAGCCTAGGAGCCGACAATCATCGCTGGAGCAACACGCATGAATAGTGCACCGCTGCCTCTGTCCGGCATTCGCATCATTGATCTGACCATGGGTTGGGCCGGGCCGCTGGCGACCCGCAATCTGGCTGACCTAGGGGCCGAAGTCATAAAGGTAGAAAGCTGCAAGCGATTTGACTGGTGGCGCAGCTGGGAGGCCACGCCCGAGTGGGTCGCCGACAACGGCGCCGAAAAGTCCCCCCAGTACCTATCGGTGAATCGCAACAAGCTGGATATCACTCTGGACCTGGAGCACCCCACTGGTCGAAAACTATTGCTCGAACTCGTTACCACGGCCAATGCCCTAGTTGAAAACTACTCAGGCAGCGTGCTGCCGAAACTGGGTCTAGATTACCCAAGCCTAGTCAAAGCCAACCCGGACTTGGTGGTAGTGTCTATGCCCGCCTTTGGGAGCACCGGGCCTTGGTCTGAGTTTCGCGCCTACGGCTCCACCGTAGAGCATTCATCGGGACTACCCCACCTTGTCGGTGATCCAGAGCAGCCACCCACCATGCAACACGTGGCCTTTGGCGACGCCGTAGGAGGCCTCAACGGCACCGCGGCTATCTTGACTGCACTTTGGCACCAGAAACAAACGGGACAGGGCCAGTTCGTGGATTTAAGCCAAGTGGAATGCTTGTTCCCACTGGCCGCCCAAGGAATTTTGCATCAGTCGGTTAGCGGCGAAGCGCCTCAGCGCACCGGCAACGCACACCCAGAGTTTGCGCCCTGTGGCGTCTATCCCTGCTCCGGCGATGATGCGTGGATCGTGATCGAAATTACCGACGAAAATCAGTGGCGGGCTTTGCAGCGTCTTATCCCGAAACTTGCGGACTTTTCAGACCTCACGGACCGAATACATCGACGCAAGAACCTCGACACGATAATCGCCCAGTGGACCCGAGAGCAGTCAGCCGACATGGCCATGCAGACCCTGCAATCTCAGAACATTACCGCCGCCAAGCTCAACAACGGTCATGACTTACTCCATGAACCCCAGCTTAAAAGCCGAGGTTACCTGCAGTGGCTCCAACGAAATCATGTGGGTTTGCAACCCACCGCCAGCGCACCCTTTCGCACAGACACAGAACCTATGCCAATACGCCACCCAGCCCCGACCCTGGGGCAGGACAACGAATACGCACTCAAAGAGATTTTGGGACTCAGCGCCGATGAAGTGTCGGCACTTGAGCATCAGGGCATTATTGGTACGAAACCTGAGTTGACGAGCTAAGGGCATCACGCAGCAAACACCTTGTTTAGGTGTTCTAGGTAGCCATATCCATCAGATTAGTAAATCCTGAAGGCTGATGGGGCCCGATAATCAACTGCTCCAACACGCCGTGACCGTGGCGCTCCCCTAAAGACCCAGTCATATGGGTCTCGCTAATGGCTTGGATGTGCAGTGTGTGTGCGTCATCCACCTCGCTGAGCTTATGTTCTTCGTAAGTGCTGGCTGGGCCACCATGATAGCTACCGTGACCGAAGGTCTCATGACCGTAGCCCACGCCTTTCATGTACCAATGGTATTTTGGGCGCATGGTGATGGTGACCTCACCGGCACCGCGCCTGCGCTGCCAGTGAATTTGAATTTCCCTGGCATGACGGGTGCCCGGAATAAAGTCGATCTGTGACGAGACCTGTGCCATCACCTCTGTCTCGCCTTGTCCGTTTAGGGGCACAAAGGCCCCAGCCGTGTTCCAAGGGTCGCCGAACTCATCGTCATTTAGATGATAGAGCGAGACGCCGTCCTGCCAATTAATCGGTGCCCAAAGCCAATAAAACTGCTGGAATGGTTCCGCAGACGGATTGGCTTGGGGGTCGCGCTCACCAATGGGACGTATTCCCCAAGAGCGATCCCGGGTGCCCAGCCACCTCACTGGCCCCACCTCAATCTTCTCGCCTTTATGCTTAATCCAGCCCTCCCACGCGCCATTCTGAGTCAGCCGGGTGTAGTCCATAAACAACTGGGACCCAAGTCGTCGGGTAAAACGCGGTTCTTCTTGTGCCGGTGCACGCCCGCGAAACAACAGATCAGCCTCAATGCCGTGCTCTGGGGCATCAATCCGTATCCGCAGGCTCTGCAGCGGCTCAACAACCTCCACCTGTATGCCTCCAACTGCGGTATCCATGCGCTCCATACCCAAGGCTCTGGAAGATAAGATGTTGTGCTGCACACCATCACGAATCAGGGAGAAGCCGGCGTCGATGACATCCAAGTGGGGATAAATTCCCATGCCCAGAGCAAAGAATGTGTCGCCTTCGATATCGTAACCGTTGAAAAAATAACGGTCGTAGAAATTCCTGCTTTGGCCCGCATAGGCTATGGGCTCCGGGCTTTGGTGAATTGGGTAATCATCGGCTTTTGACAGCATGGTTCTTTCTCCTGCCTTTTGGTGTCTTGCACAGTCTAGCCTCATCCTTCCCTTTCTGGCAGATTGCCGATACGAACTTGTAGAGGGCATTTGAGGAGAAATCCTCGGGCGCAGGTAGAGAGAGAAACCACAATGACCACGATCAACAGTGTTTTGGGCGAGATTGACAGCAAGGACTTGGGCTTCACCCTGATGCACGAACACGTCATGGTGGCGGCCAGTGGTTTGTCCACCCACTACCCAGACCTCCTGGGCCCTAACCGAGAACAGCGGGCCATCGACTGCCTGAAAACCGCCAAGGCCCACGGCATCGATACCATGCTGGATGCCACGACCTTTGATTTGGGTCGCGACCCTGCTCTGCTGAAGACCGTAGCAGAAGCTTCTGGGGTCAACTTGATCAACGTCACCGGCTGGTGGCTGGACGTCCCGCGCTTTATGCAGGGTGTTGGGGCCAATCAAATGGCCGATGAATTCATCAAAGATCTTACCGAGGGGTTTCGCGGCACCGACATCAAGGCCGGTATGCTCAAGTGTGCGGCGGACTTTGAAGGTGTTACGCCGCCGCTGGAGACCATGGCTCGCGCTGTAGCCAGAGCGCACCTACAAACCGGGGTGCCGATCATGGTCCACTCCTACCCCACAGGCCAAGTTGCGCGCCGCCAAATCGAAATTTTTAAGGAGGAAGGCGTCAACTTGGGCAAGGTGAAAATCGACCACAGCAACGACACCACAGATACCGAGTACCTGAAGTGGATTCTGGATCAAGGCTGCTTTTTAGGCCTAGACCGTTACCCCGGGCGCCTAGTCACCCCCCACATGCGCACGGTGACCCTAAAACGCCTGATGGATATGGGTTACGGAGAAAGGCTCTGTCCTTCCCACGACTGCATTTGCCTGCACATTCACAATGAACAGCCCGACGGCAGCATTCCCGAGCAGCACGACTTCCAAAAGAGCAATCCAGATCAGTATTTGTTCATGCACCGTCATGTCATTCCAAAACTGAAAGAACTCGGAGCATCGGATCGAGACATAGACATGTTGTTTATCGACAATCCTCGGCGACTGTTTGAGGCCTAGGCTAGCCAGGGCATTTCGCCGCCGACCCAACTGCCTAGCTAGGCTTTCCCGTCAACAAACCTTCACGCAAAAAATTATGGACTGGAAAATTTTTCTTACCGTATTTGCCTCGGTCTTCATCGCAGAACTGGGGGACAAAACCCAGCTGGCCACCCTGCTGTTTGCCGCAGACAAAGAGGTCAGCAGAACCACGGTATTTTTGGCCGCCTCTGCGGCCTTAGTGGTCGCCAGCGGCTTGGGCGTGCTGGCTGGTAGCGTTCTAACGCAAATGATCAGCGAAAAAATCCTGCACTATGTCGCTGGTGCAGGATTTATCGTTATTGGGGTCTTCACCCTGCTACGCGCCTGATCTGCCCAAAAGCAAAAGGTGGGTTAGTACTGTTCTACTGTGTTTTCAAAAATGAAACCACCTTCTGGCATGGCCAAGCGGTGTCGGTCGCCTGCGGTATCCGGGTTCCACTCGTCATAACCGGCGTCACCCTTCCACATGGCCACACGCTCACCACTGGCAGCGGGCACCACGCGTGTGTTGTAGGTAATTCCGGTGTTTTCTGAAAAGTACTCGATAACTGCGTTAGCAGATGACTTAAGAGAGAGGTGGTACAGGGTCACCCAGGTTGGCGGCACCAAATCAATTTCCCCTGCCGCATGCTTGCGCAGGGCTTCTTCTGGGTTTAACCACGCATGATCCTTGATCTCACCATCGTCGATGGCAATGTCCATGGCCCCTTCCACCTTGGCCACAAAGAACCACGTCGCAAAACGCTTCTGCTGACCCGGAGGCGGTGTCCAATGTGACAGGAACACATAGTCTTGAGCGTCCACGGTGATACCCGCCTCTTCCTGGGTTTCCCGCACAGCAGCGGCTCGGGCCGCGGCATCTAAATTCGCCTCATTGGCCACCCCCCCGGGATAGTCGGCCGCATCGATCTTGCCGCCGGGAAAAACCCACATGCCGCCAAAGGTGATTTTGGAGTTTTTACGCAGCATCAGCACCTCGATACCCGTATCGCCTTGACGCACCAGAACCACAGTAGCTGCCGGTATCAGCGCCGATACGTTTGGATCGTCCTCGCTACGAGAGTCAATGTTGCCGTACATATCGTTGCGGTGCTGGGTGGCTTGGTCTGTTTTCTCGCTCATTTATGAGTCCTTATCTTTTTTCTTTAAAACCATGACTAAGCGAACTGCTCGGCCTACGTATTTTCAATACGCATCAGGGCGCTCGCTGAACTGCCTCGGACCAGTCTTCCCACATGTCCGCGCTCACGGGCTTGGTCCGTAATTGATCCAGATCTTGAGTCCAGAAGTCAGCAAGTACTGCCTGCCGGATCTGATCGCTGTAATTTTGTCCCGCAGCGTGGGCGAGACGATGGTGCCAAAACACGATGTCACCCGCCTTGCCATAACACTCAACGGGTTCCGTATCGGCGATAACATGCTGCAGTTCTGTCTGATACGCCTCAGTGTGCGTGATTCCCTTGAACGCGGGCAGGTGAGGATAAAACGGCACGCGGGGCTGATCGTAACGAAGAGTAAAGGTTGGAAAGAGCCGCTGGTGGGATCCAGGCCATACTTTAAAGGCTCCTCCATCCTCAGGACAATCGTCGATCAAACCCACCACCCCAAGCTGGAAAGGATGACCGTCGGTGTGCACCCCATCGGCTTCACGTCCTTTGTTGCCATAGGGCAACGTGCAGTAAACCCCTCGAGCACCGTCATTGCCCAGAGCCGGATCCGTCGGCCCTCCGGGCCACGCGCATCCATGGCTGCCCATGGGCTGGCCGTCTACCACGGCCTGACGCAACCGGCCGCCCAGCAGTTGCTGAGCCATGGCGCAAATAGACTGGGAGTAAATCAGGCTAATCACCTCGGGACTGACACCCAGAAATCGATTTAACCATCGGAAGCCGGCACGCAAATGGCGCTCGTCGGAACTCTCGTCCTGCTCCGGAAACGGCCCAATAAAAGTCTCAGGACTATCCGCCTGCAACCGAGTATTTCCAGGCAGCGCCTGCCACATCAGTTCCCGCACGCGCTGGCATAGGCCCGAATCCATGGCATTTGGCACGATCAAGTAGCCGTTGGTCTTGAAGAAAGCGATCTGATTGGAGTCCAGCATTCTGGCCTCCCCACCAACATGCTTTGTAGGCCACAACATAGCATCACCGGGTTTTTCTGACCATGCTGATCCAGTGATAGCCACCCAACACCGACCTCCAAAAACCAAAAATAACCGCCAAGGGCCTAAGTACTTTTTTCAACCGACCTAACTGGGTTAGCGTAGGCATCTAGTTTTAGGAGGGACCCCATGGCACTAGCGGACATACGCGTCATCGACTTAACCGACGAACGCGGCATTTATGGCACCAAACTACTGGCCGACCTTGGAGCACAGGTACTGCGGCCCGAAAGCACCCACGGAGACCCATTGCGTCAACGTGGTCCTTTCCTATCCGGCGACCAGGGAGGTGCCTCGCTGTGGCACAGCTTTTTTGCCTCCAACAGAACCTTTGTAAGCGTTGATCAAAATGATTTTGAGGCTTCCCAAACCCTGCAATCACTTTGCGCAAGCGCGGATCTGATCTGTGTATGCCAAAACAGCCCGTCAGCAGCACTGGTCGATCTGGAAGCGGCGAAAGAAGCCAATTCCGCTCTTGTGGTAGTCGAGCTGTCTTCCTTTGGCAAAGAAGGCCCGTGGTCGGACTTTTTAGCCCCAGATATTGTGGCCGGCGCCCTAGGCGGCGCTGCCGCCACCACCGGCGATGTGGATACCGCGCCGCTGAAAAACTTTGGTGAATTGAACTTTATGATTTCCGGAGCCTATGCCGCCATCGCAGCCTTGAGCGCCCTGTACGGCCAGCGCCGCACAGGACGAGGGCAGACGTCTCACCTTTCGGTGCATGAGTGTATCGCCTCGTGTTTGGAACATGTCTTCATGTTCTATTTTTACCATCAGACCTTGAACCGCCCCGAGGGCCGGGTTCTCCCAAGACGAGGCGCCCTGCACTGGTCCGATGCCTACGGCGTTATGCAGGGCCTTAACGGCTGCATTATGGCCACTCCAGCCCCGGACTTTGACAACCAGCTGATGTGGCTCATCGAAGAAGATGTGCACGACGACCTAATTGATCCTAAGTATATGGAACCGGAAAACCTCCGGCTGCGAACACATCGGGTTATGGAGATTATGGGACGCTGGATTGCGAATAAGGATGTGGAGGCTCTGTTTCACGAGGCTCAATCACGACACGCCCCTTACGGCTGGGTATTACCCATCGAAAAGGTTGCCGAAAATCCTCAGCTGCAAGAGCGGAATTGGTATGTGCCCTATCAAATAGACCGCGCCACCATCTCATCGCCCGGTGCGCCGTATCACTTCAGCAAGACGCCTTGGCAGCTGAAACCCTATCGCGCTGAAACAAAACCCGTCGGCGAAATTGCAGCCCAGTTGGATTGGCATCCAAGAGAAAACGCCTCAGTAGATGCGGACAAGAAAAAACCTCTGGCCGGTCTTAAGGTATTGGACTTTACCCACGTGCTGGCTGGCCCCTTTGCCACGCGGATGTTGGCGGACATGGGCGCAGACGTGATTAAAATTAACTCCGCTGAACGAGCGGTCACCACCCAAGACCCCCATCACCCCTACTACCTGATGTGGAATCGCAACAAGCGCGCCTTGGCTCTGAAAATGTCAGATCCCTCAGCTAAACAACTCGCCCGTCGTTTGGCGAATGAAGCCGACATTGTCATCGACAATTTTTCCGTAGGCGTTCTCGATCGCTGGGGCATCGGCTACGACGACGTGAGTCAAACCAACCCCGGCGTGATTTATGTGCAGATGTCCGGCATGGGTGATGGCGGCCCTTGGTCTAAGTACGTGACCTACGCACCGACCATTCATGCTCTGTGCGGCCTCACCGCTACCACCGGCGTTCCCGGCCGAGAAGACATTGGTATTGGCTTTTCCTACAACGACCACCAAGCCGGCTTACATGGCGCAGTGGCAGTACTTGCCGCACTGCAAGCGCGCCATCAATCGGGCCAAGGTCAACGGGTCGATATTTCTCAGTTTGAGGTGGGCATTAATTTTATTGGCCCGTCTTTGTTGGACTACGCCGCCAACGGCACAAAAGCACGGCCATCGGGCAATCACCTGCCCTACGACGCACTGGCCCCACACGGCTGCTATCGCTGCGCAGACGCCCATAAGGATACCGGTGCTGACGCGGACACTCAGGCCATAGTGGCTCAGCGATGGATCGCCATCGCCTGCACCACCGATGCACAATGGCTGGCGCTCAAAACCGTGATGGGATCACCCGACTGGGCAGAGGACGAAGCCTTTGCAACCAGCCATGGGCGTTACCGGCAACGCACCACCTTAGATGAACACCTAGCCCAATGGACCAAAACCCAGGAAGCGCATGAGCTAATGCTGCAATGCCAAGCAGCCGGGGTGCCAGCCGGCGTTGTTCAAGACGGTGCCGATCTGGCGGAACACGACCCCCAGCTTCGACTGAGAGGATTTTTGCAGCCCTTGGACGATGTCCATCCAACCCTAGGTCCTACGTGGATCGATCGGCTAGTGATTCAATTTGACGCTACCCCTTGCGACGACTATCGACGGGTGCGCGCGGTGGGTGAAGACAGTGCGGCGATCTTAAAGGACTGGTTAAACCTAGACGACGATTCACTGACTGAGCTGACCGACGCAGGGGTGCTGAGTTAACATCGAGCAAGAGCTATTTCGGTGGATTAACCCAGAGCACGCAGGTCACCTAGTGCTCGTTCAGGGCTGCCTGCCGCCTTGGTTCGCACTCTGGCTAAATATCTGGCCGAAGTGCCATGCGGTTTGCGTATTTCGCCCAGCGCAGCGATACACTGCAGATCAACCCTCGCCGAGTTAGCGTTCCCAAGACTGGGCTTCGCTCATGGCACACATTGGAGTCAACTATGTTGCAACTGCTTTGGCAGGGCGAGTACGCGGTTTTCACCTTACTCATCGTCGCCTTAATTTTGTCACTGACAGTACACGAACTGGGTCACGCTCTCGTGGCCAAATGGTTTGGCGATGACACGGCCCAGCGCGCCGGACGCGTGACCCTCAATCCTGCGGCACACATTGATCCCATGGGATTGCTGATGGTGGTTTTGGTGGGCTTCGGTTTCGCCAAACCCGTGCCCACGAACCCGGCCAACTTCTCCAGCCCCCGGGCCGACCTCTGGGTAGCGGCCGCTGGCCCTCTTATGAATCTGCTATTAGCGCTGGTGTGTTGGAACGGCTTTTTGCTGGCGCTGCAGGCGGGCTGGCAAAATCAGGGCGCTCGGGTTTTTTTCACCCTGCTTGCCCAAATTAACCTACTGCTGATGATTTTTAATCTGTTGCCCATCGGTCCCTTGGACGGGCACTACATCGCCCCCCATTTGATGCCAAACAAAATGGCCCGCCTTTACCGACATTACAATGCACGCTACGGAGCCATGGCGCTGCTGGCCATCGTTATTGGGAGTTTGATGGGATTGCCGATCCTGAAGTTTGTCGCCGAACTATCCATCACCCTGCTTAATCTGATCACCCTAGTGTAGGCGGCAAACCAAGCTCCGGCGGCCTGTGGGCCGCCGAGGCTCTGTTGATCTAACGCTTGAGCTATGCCAGCGCTTGCTCCAGATCTGCAATGATGTCGTCGATATGCTCGATGCCCACAGACAAGCGTATGGCCTCAGGGGATACACCCACTGAGGCCTGCTCTTCTTCGCTAAGCTGGCGGTGGGTTGTAGATGCCGGGTGACAAGCGAGGGATTTCGCGTCACCGATATTCACCAAGCGCTTAAACAACTGCAGAGCGTCGTAAAACTTCACGCCAGCATCGAAGCCGCCTTTCACACCAAAGGTCATAATCCCGGAAGCGGATCCATTCATGTACTTCTGCGCCAGAGCATGGTGAGGATGATCCTCTAAACCTGCGTAGCTGACCCATTCCACCTTGTCATGGCTCTTCAGATAATTGGCCACGGCCATGGCATTGGCGCAGTGGCGTTCCATACGCAGAGGTAGTGTCTCTATACCCTGCAGCAACTGAAATGCGCTTTGGGCAGAAAGTGCTGCGCCGGTATTTCGCAACGGTACCGTACGCGCTCGACCAATGTAGGCCGCTGGCCCGAAGGCTTCGGTATACACCACGCCATGATAGCTAGCTTCCGGCGTGTTGAGACCCGGATACCGGCCGGCATTTTCAGTCCAAGGAAAATTACCGGAATCCACGATGACACCGCCTAACGTAGTGCCATGACCACCCATGTACTTGGTTACCGAGTGAACCACGATATCCACACCGTGCTCGATCGGTTTCAACAACGAAGGTGACGCCACCGTGTTATCAGCAATGGTACAGACCCCATGTCGGTGTGCCATTTCTGCCACCGCTGCGATATCGACGATATTACCCGCCGGATTACCGATGGTTTCCATAAACACGGCCTTGGTGTTGTCGTCGATCAGCGCCTCAAGGGCGTCAACAGAGTCATCGGCTGCGAAGCGGACTTCGATACCCAGAGCCGGGAACATGTGAGCGAACAGCGTATATGTGCCACCGTACAATTGGGGGACGGTGACGATGTTGTCGCCGGCTTGGGCAATATTAATGATGGCGTAGTGAATCGCTGCGCTACCCGCAGAAACCGCTAGGGCCCCGACCCCGCCTTCCAAAGCGGCAATGCGTTGTTCTAAAACATCGCAGGTTGGATTCATAATACGACTGTAGATGTTGCCGGGCACCGCCAGGTCAAACAGGTCGGCCCCGTGCTGAGCGTTATCAAATTCATAAGCAACGGTTTGGTAGATAGGCGCTGTGACCGAATGGGATGTCGGATCAGTGGTGTAGCCCGCGTGAATCGCCAGAGTTTCGTCTTTCATGGCCTTGTTCGTTCTCCTTGGTTGGTCGCAGCAATGGCGACTTGTTATATCCCGGGCATATGCATGCAAGCGCAACATGCCTAGGCTCTCAGTCCGCGCTGTGCGGATACTTTTAATTGACGCCTATTGTGCCTCCGACGGAGCGGGAAGCCCAGAGATGCCTGATGCTGCAACGTGAAGTAAAGACCCGGCGCTGTCAGACCCGCGCTGGGGTCTTTGCTCCCAACCCGGATGCGTGCACACTAACCCATCGCTACGCTATTAGGATTGCCAAAGACACCAAATGCACCGAATCCATCACTCCGTTCGCTTTCCAATAGGCGCTCGCTACATCAACCAACAGGTGCTGGGGATTTTTCTCGCGGCCTTGGCGGTACTGATGTCCATCGCCCTTGGCGACCGGCTGATTCGTTTTCTTGAGCAAGCAGCCAACGGCGGCATTCCCGGCGACCTAGTCGTGTATTTACTGCTGCTCCGTGTGCCTGAAATGATTCAATTGGTGCTGCCCTTCGCCTTATACATTGCCCTGCTCATGGGTTTGGGCCGGTTGTATTCGAGTCAGGAAATGGCTGTCCTGCGTGGCGGCGGCATGAACACCTCCACGCTGCTTGTCTGGCTGACCCCCATGATTGCCCTGATCACTCTATTGGTTGGCCTTACGTCGATCTACATCACCCCCAACGCCAAGCACGCCCTGGAGCAAGAGTTAGACACGCTGCAGCAAAATATCGGCTTGGCTGCCCTACAGCCCGGGGTGTTTCGCATCGAAGACGACGGCGAACAGGTAACCTACAGCGATTCTTTGGCAGATGACGATCAAACCATCTTGGACGTATTCATCCAACGCCGTCTGGAAAATGGCGAGCACATGACCGTGTGGGCAGAGCGCGGCAAACGCAGCGAACCCGATGACAGCGGCCGACAAACGTTGGTTCTTGAGCAAGGTAGGCGCTATCGAGGCTCACCGGGCAGCCCCGCCTTCGAGGTCATGTCGTTTGATCGCCTGAGTATCAGTATTGAGACAGAGCCGGTGCTGGAACGGGTCAGAGACGTGGACTCGTTGAGCACCAACGACCTAAATACCACACCGGCCCAAAGAGCCGAGCGACACTGGCGGATAGGCTTGCCGATCTTCTGCCTTATTCTTGGCCTAATGGCGGTTGCGAAATCCTCGGTTCAACCACGCACCGGTCAATTTGCTGGCATAGGACCGGGACTGGCTTGGATGCTGGGCTATTATTTGGCCCTAGTATTCAACCGCTGGCTGCTCGAAGAGGGTTTGCTCAGTGACTTTGTCGGTATTTGGCCTACACACCTGCTCTTTGGCGGTTATGCCATCGCCACCTTGAGGCGCCTTGGCATGCCGGCTAACGATTAGTGCTACCCACCACAACGAAGACGAATCGACACCCTCGGAGCCAAGTACCTATCCATGTCTGAATCTGATCAACGTATCACCCCGTCGACCAACGCCCCGGCAGAACATGACCAAGATGGCGACCGGAATGACCCACAAAAAACCAGCAATACGGGCTATTCGGAGCGCCTACCGCTGTTGCTGGGGTACGCTGGCCTTCTTCCCATGGCGGCTGTTCTTGCTGGCCAGTGGTTTTTGCCCCAATACACGAGCCAACTGCTGTATTTAGCCATGCTCTATGTGAGCGCCATTTTCGCTTTTCTTGGGGGCATCCAGTGGGGTCTAAGCCTTCAATTGAGCGAAACGCATCTCGATGGCAGCACTCAGCGGCTTTTGGTTAGCGTGCTGCCGGCGCTGGTCGCGGTGATCGCCTTAGCGATTCCCCATGTGTTTGGTTGTTTGCTGCTGGGCCTGGGCCTTTGGGCGCTACTGTTCTTCGAGTGGACCAATCGCCAGAGTCTGAAGCACCCTGCTTGGTACCTCCCCCTGCGCATCAATTTGACCGTACTGCTTAGCGGTTCCCTTGCGGCTAGCCTATGGCTTGCATAGCGTATCTTTGGGAGCGACCAGCCTTTGACACTTTCTATACGCCCAAGTCGGTTACTCTTCCCTGACTGCCTTTTCCCAAAACAACAAAACGCTTCCTATGCCAACGCCGACAGCAAGCCTTTCCGACGCAGACATCAGCCGAATCATTGAAATGGCGTGGGAAGATCGAACCCCTTTTGAAGCCATCGCCGCTCAGTTTGCGATAAGTGAGCCTCAGGTTATTAAAATCATGCGGGGCAATATCAGTACCGGTGCCTTCAAGCGCTGGCGCGCTCGGGTTTCTGGACGAAAAACCAAACACTCAGAACTACGCCAGCCGGGTGTATCCCGACATCAATCCAGTACCCACAATAAGGCCAACCGCTAACGGCGACCTAGGGCCCTAGTCGCTCTTTTGAATGTTACCCATGGTGCCCATGACCGTGGAAACGAGGGTCGATACGTCTCCCAGCTGCGCAGGCACAATCATGGTGTTGTTGGTTTGCGCCAAACGCCCGAACTCTTTTACCCACTGCTCCGCAACGCGCAGATTGATCGCATCCTTACCACCGGGCTCACTTACCGCTGCCCCCACGGCTCTTACGCCCGCGGCGGTGGCTTCGGCAATGAGACGTATTTCTTCAGCGCGACCCTCGGCTTCATTGATCTGGCGCAGCTTTTCCGCCTCTGACAGGTTGATGGCTTCCTGTCGCTCACCTTCCGAGACGTTGATTCGTGCCTGACGCTCACCTTCCGAAGAGGCGACTACGGCGCGACGTTCGCGTTCAGCCCGCATTTGTTTTTCCAAGGCGTCCTTTACCGACACCGGTGGGACGATGTCCTTGATCTCGTATCGCAGGATTTTCACACCCCAAGGCTCTGCTGCCCGATCCACGGCCTGCACCACTTGAGAGTTAATGGTCTCGCGTTCCTCGAACGTGCGATCTAACTCAATTTTGCCGATCTCTGATCGCAGGGTGGTCTGAGCCAACTGAGAGGTCGCGAACAAGTAATCCTGAATGCCATAGCTAGCCGCTCTGGAGTCGTTCACCTGCAGATAAATCACCCCATCAATTTCCACGGAAATGTTGTCCTTGGTGATGCAACTTTGAGATGCCACATCCACGGTTTGCTCTTTCAACGTGTGTTTGTAGGCCACCACATCCACAAAGGGCACCAAGATGTGAAAGCCTGCATCTAAGGTCTTGGAATACTTACCCAGCCTTTCTACGACAAACTGCTCCCGCTGAGGCACAACACGGGCGGTCTTGAGCAATATAACCACCACAGAGATGGCTACCAGTACGCCCAGAAAAAAACTCATGTCCATCAGACATTCTCCTGTTCAATGATTAAAGTGTTGCCGTCTCGCCCAACGATTTTTGCCACTGCACCCGGCGCAAGTTGCCCCTTGGAACTGCGGGCATTCCAATCAGCGCCACGGTAATTGACGCGACCACGTTGCGGATCTGCTTCATCAAAGCCGCCCACCACAGTGACTTCTTTATCTATGTAATCTTCGTCAGCACTGCCTTGAACCGACTCTCCCACTAGGTGGAACTTCAAACGCGAACGAACTCCAACCAACAAGACCAAGGCCAAGCCTGCAAACACCATAAAAGGTATGCCGTTGCCTGCAGGCATACCCAACCATAGACCAATGCCCGTGATAGCGGCGGCCAAGCCAATAAAAAATAAAATGAAGTTACCCATGGTGACTTCCGCAATAATCAACGCAAAGCCTAAGCCCAACCACAAGTATTCGCTGCTCAAGTCCATGATGTCTCCGTAAAGATCTGTCCTAATCCATTTAGGACAGCGTGAAGGTGCCCTTTATTACCTCGACGCAGTGTCCGGTAATCTGCGTTTCCAGAATCTGCCCATTGTCGCGAGTCACGTCCACTACTATTCGGCTGGGACGCAACATTTCTTCACCCTGAAAGATCTCGTAGCGCCCTCTGCCCTCTAAGCCCTTCTGCTCCGCTAACAAGCCAGCCAAGGCACCCGCAGCACTGCCGGTGGCAGGATCCTCGGCAATGCCATGTAATGGGTCGAACATCCGAGCGCGGTAGAAGCGCGGACGGCGAGTTGGATGAGCGCGACAATAGGCATAGACCAAAAACGCATCATCAGCGCCGACTGCCGCACGTTCCGATGCGGGGTTCATACCCAGGCGCTTAAACGCGTCTATTTGAGGATCGCAGGCGGCGAGAGCATCAAGCCCGGACACTCGCACAACGGGAAATTCGATGCCCACGCTGACAATAGTCGAACGACCGCCCATCGGGACGACCTGTTTAGGATCAAGGCCCAGCGCTTGCGCCATTTCTTGGTTGCTGTGGCCCACTCGATGCTGAAATGGCTGTGGCGCCCTGATGCGAGACTCCTTCGGACTGCCGTCTGCATTGAGCTCCACCACCACCTCAACAAGACCCGCATGCTCTTCGAAGCGCATCAAACATTGATTGCCCCCTGCATCGGACACCAGATCGATCTTTCCCGTGACTGGGGCCGCCGCGGGGTGCGCGGCTAGAACAAATCCAGTACCCACATTGGGATGACCGGCAAAAGGCAGTTCGGACTTTGGGGTAAAAATACGAATCGACGCGGTATTTTCAGGATTCTTCGGGGGCAGAACAAATGTTGTTTCTGAGTAGTTCATTTCTGCGGCGATTTGCTGCATTTCCTGATCACTCAATTGTTGTGCAGAAAAGAACACGGCTAAGGGATTACCACCAAAGGCATTCTGGGTAAAAACGTCAACTGTCACAAAATCCAGTCTCCTTTGCTTCATGTCCTTGTCTTCCTTAAGTTGCTACGCTGCCCTTCGTCTCTCGAACAACCAGAACCCTGTATTTTCCTTTTTTTCGACCAAGACCCAATTCATGAAAGCACTTTTTTACTCGGAACATGGGCCAGCCGACGTTCTAAGCCTTGGCGACCTGCCTGATCCGACCATTGGACCCGTCGATGTCTTGATCAAGGTGGCGACAACGGCCATTAATCGCCTGGATATCGTCCAACGCCACGGTTGGTTTACTTTGCCGGGTTTTTCACTGCCTCATGTGGCTGGCATGGATATGGCCGGCACCGTCGTAGAAATTGGATCTGAGATAACGCGTCTTTCCGTGGGCGACCGGGTTGTTGTGGACCCTTCTCTTCACGGTGTTCACCCGAAATCCCACTTCGCTGGACACGGCGACCGCTACGGTGAATTAGGCGTCTTAGGAGCCACAAAACCCGGAGGTTATGGCGAGTTGTGTGCGGTCAGTGCCGATCACGTTCATCGGTTACCTGATGATATGGATTTTGC
>JAYOVN010000015.1:0-46921 GCA_038151515.1 Gammaproteobacteria bacterium
CCCATCGTAGATGACTTTCGCGTCAAACCAGTGTTCGTAGAATTCGATGGATGCATCCAGATCTGAGGCAAATAAATGAACGTGTTGCAGATGAAATCGATGCTCGGTATCAGCATAGGGATAGATCCAATCGGGTCTGGCTTCGTCCACGACAGTTTCCTTTTATTGGTGGAAGAACTACTGGCCTATCAGCGCGAGTCAAAAAAGTATCATACAGTGTGACTTGAATTCCAATCGACGAACGATCGCTACTGGCCGGCAACCGTCCTCTAGCGGGGATGATGCAGGGTATTCTGAGCGTCTGCTTTAGAGGTTAAGTCGAACCAAACCTGACCCGTCAAGGTCAAGGGCGAAAATGACCAACACTAAAGTAAGCCACAGTCCGGCCCAATCGTGTTTGGTCTGGACTTGATTGTGCGTAAGCTGCCTGAAACTATTGAGATGTTGAGCAAACTTACAGATCCATCTGCCCAGATCCATCTGCAAAGCTCAACACTGAGTTACACAAGCTAACAAACAGTCAGAAATTGTCTGGTCAGTCTCTACGGTAGACCCGCAAATCGCAGGCCAATTACACGCTAATGTCTTCAGAGATTACTATGCAATTGCTGGACGAGCCGGAGGTTGGACTAACAAGATTGCTAATCAGTGTGGTTGCGCAGATTTTGACGAGAACAAGCCGCCTGGCAATTCTGAATAAGGAATTAGCTGCAGTGTTTGGACCGGTCGTGGCAGTAGACAACCAGAGACGGGCGCAA
Organism: Gammaproteobacteria bacterium; assembly: GCA_038151515.1. Taxonomy (GTDB): domain Bacteria; phylum Pseudomonadota; class Gammaproteobacteria; order Pseudomonadales; family Azotimanducaceae; genus UBA4421. Next base: position 759 of record JAYOVN010000015.1, read on the forward strand.
AGCGGCTACGTCGTGACCTTTATTGGAGATTAAAAGTAAATGAGACGCTTTAGACAATTGGCTCTGGGCTTGGTGTTATTTTCTATGGCGGGTCAAAGCTGGGGAGACTGTATCGAAGGCGATTGTTTTAACGGTCAGGGCAAGGAAACGTACATTTTCTTTGGCAAGGTCTATGAGGGTGACTTCAAAGATGGCCAAAGAACCGGCAAAGGAAAGTACACATGGGCTAGCGGTGATGTCTATGAGGGTGACTTCAAAGATGGCCAGATAACAGGCCAAGGAAAATACACATGGGCTAACGGCGCTGTCTATGAAGGTGATTTCGAAGACGGCCAAAGGAACGGACAGGGTAAGTACGCGTCGGCTAGTGGCAATGTCTATGAAGGCGCTTTCAAAGATGGCGCAAGAACCGGCAAAGGAAAATACACATGGACTAGCGGCAATGTCTATGAAGGTGATTTCAAGGGTGGCAAAAGAACAGGCAAGGGAAAGTACACATGGGCCAGTGGCAATGTCTACGAAGGCGATTTCAAAGCTGGTCAGATCACAGGCAAGGGAAAGTACACATGGACTAAAGGCGCTGTCTATGAGGGTGATTTCAAAGATGGCAAAAGAACAGGCAAGGGAAAGTACACATGGGCTAGTGGCGATACCTATGAAGGTGATTTCAAAGATGGCCAGAGAACCGGCCAGGGAAAGTACACATGGGCTAGTGGCAGTGTCGAGGAAGGCGTTTTCCAAGACAATAAGTACTTGGGAACCGCAGCTAGCGTAGAAAGAACAAGAAAAGGCAACGTGCTGAGATAGAACAGCAGCACCGAGCTAAAGCAGCTGATCCTTCCCAATGTTTAGATCCTTGGCATGGAAAAGATACGGGTTACATTAAGTCACAGGTTTTGCACCTACCGCTGGCGGTAGATAGCCTAGGAAACAGTGAGACCGACCTTGGTTGTCATGCATTGGCAATCGCTCGATCTTCCTTGGAGCTTCGCCGAGTGATCGGCGCCAAGCTGATTCACGCATTCATTTCGGAACGCGTCGTTGTGACTCTTTACAAAAGCGTGCAGGGTCAATTGCTACCGAAAATATCACGGGTGAACAGTTTTTCGCTGACATCACTCAATTGAGCTGCCCCCCTGTTGGTGACAATAAGATCCGCTTGAGCTTTGAACGCCCCTAGATCCCGCAACACCTTCGAGCCGAAAAACATCTCTTCCTGCAAAGCCGGCTCGAAGATAATGACTTCGATTCCCCTAGCTTTGACCCGTTTCATGATGCCTTGAATGGCAGAGAATCGAAAATTGTCGCTGCCCTCTTTCATGGCAAGACCGTAGAACCCTACAACCGACGGTTTTTTGTCAAGGATTTGCTCTGCAACAAAGTCTTTGCGCGTCGCATTTGAGGACACTATGGCCTTGATCAGTGTCTGCGGTACCGCCTCATAGTTTGCCAGTAGTTGCTTCGTATCCTTGGGCAGACAGTATCCGCCGTATCCAAAAGAGGGATTGTTATAATCCTGACCAATCCGCTGATCCAAGCAGACACCATCTATGATCTGCCGCGTATCCAAACCTTGAGTCAAGGCATAGGAATCCAGTTCATTGAAAAACGACACCCGCATGGCCAAATACGTGTTGGCGAACAATTTGACGGCCTCAGCCTCAGTGGACGGCATGAAAAGTGTCTCGACATCAGCGTTGAGGGCCCCGCGCTGCAACAACGCAGAAAACTTACCACTGTGTTCAGACTCGTTGCCTACAATGATGCGCGAGGGGTAAAGGTTGTCTTCCAACGCCTGCCCCTCTCGTAAAAATTCTGGCGAAAAAACTATGTTTTTGTTGTCATAGCGCTGCTGCAGCGAGCGTGTATAGCCCACCGGTACAGTAGACTTAATCACAATCAGAGCCTGCTGATTTGTCTGCAAAACCTCTCGAACCACACCATTTACAGAGCTTGTATCAAATCGATTGGTGTCGGGATCGTAATTGGTCGGCGTGGCGATGATAACAACATCCGCAGACCTATAGGCCTGTAACGGATCTGTGGTAGCGGCCAAGGTAAGAGTTTCCGTCGCAAGGTATTGCTCTATCCCAGCATCGGCAACAGTGGACAGACCTTCATTAACACGACGTACTCGGCCCTCATCTGTGTCCAAAACCATAACGCTGTGATGACGCGCCAACAGAACGGCTAAGGACATACCAACATAGCCGCAACCCACAACAGTGATTTTCGACTGGCTCATGTTCTTATTCCTTTTACATCCGAAGGTCAATCGCCGCCCAGCGCGTTAAAACGCGACGGGCCTCACTTTTCTGAGAATCGATCCAATCCATTGAATCGATCTTGAACATAGGCCCGAGTCGCCTCATCACGCATCCCTACGGCCATGTTCGCGGCCAAAAAACCGCTCTTGTTACCGCAGTCAAAGGTTGCCGCATCGGTTTTGAATGCACCAAGGTCACCTTGCTCAGCGAGTACATTCAGCGCGTCCGTGAGTTGAATCTCTCCGCCTGCGCCGGCAGGCGTATCCTCTAACAAGGCCATGACTTGGTTCGGCAAGACATAACGCCCCAATACCGCCATATTCGACGGTGCAGTCTCCCGCGATGGTTTTTCAACCACACCCTGGGTCATAAACGGCGTAAAAAACTCGTGTTCTTTATTGCCTGTATCGATGATGCCGTATTTTTCTACTTCCTCCGCTGCCACAGGCTCTACCATGATCTGAGCCACGCCAGTTCGGTTCCACGCGTCTGCCAAACTTTTAAATGAATAACCGTTAGAGCGCGCGGTTTTGTCCAGAACCAATACGTCAGGCAGCAGAACGGCGAAGGGTTCGTTGCCCACCAAATGAGCAGCACACAGCACTGCATGCCCCAAACCCAACGCATCGTGCTGACGAATGGAAGACACCTTGATGGACTTTGGCAATATGTCTTTGATACTGCTCAGCACTGATTCTTTGCCTTTTTGATCCAGCCGATGTTCCAACTCAAAGTTCGCATCAAAGTGGTTCTCGATGGCTTCTTTCCCGCTGCGGGTAACCAAAATAATTTCGGTCATGCCCGCGGCGATGGCCTCGCGTACAACGTGCTCTATGATCGGCCGGTCATATACCGGCAGCAGTTCTTTGGGAATAGCCTTGGTCGCCGGCAGCATGCGTGTACCCAGCCCAGCCACGGGAATAACTGCTTTTGAGACCTTTTGAACCATTAGTAACTCCTTTAAGAACCCGAGATTTTCAGCCTAGTGGCGGTATTTGGGCGGCGCCCATAAGAATTGGTTTAACCCAGCAAAGCATACAGAGTGCGCCCTTAAGCCGCAAAAATGAGCGGAAATCAGGTAGCCTTAGATGCATTGGCAATGGAGATCCAAGGTGAAAAAACACTTCCTAACAGCATGGGTATCGGCTGCTGTATTTTTCGTCAGCTTAAGCGCTTACGCCGAAACCACGAACGAACTTGCGATCGCCACAAAACCGGGTGATCCGATCCATTTGATCGTCCACAAGTCACCAACCTGTGGTTGCTGTCTGGGCTGGATGACCCACATGGACAACCATGGATTTTCCACCACAGGCCATCACCCTGAACAGTTGACGCAACTCAAGCTGGATAAAGGCGTAGAACTGCGCTACCAATCCTGCCACACAGCAGTTTCACCACGAGGCTTCGTTTTCGAGGGCCACGTGCCCGCGAAATTTGTCAGGCAGTTTTTGGCGAATGTGCCAGACCAGGCCCTTGGGCTAAGCGTGCCGGGCATGCCGGTGGGAAGCCCGGGAATGGAGGTCGGTGACAAGTTCATGCCCTATCAGGTGCTGCTGCTGAAAAAAGACGGCAATCACGAAGTCTTCGCTCAAGTGGATACCGCCGCGGACCAGCGATAGATCGTTCTAGGTCGCAGTTCCGTCTACAACTGTCCCAGCCATGGTGAGGTGTTGGGGCGTCTCTCACGCGTTTCACGACACGCGCTTGATGCGCCCCCGCCTACGCTTGTTACAAAGAACGGGAGTCCGCCATGTACCATTTAACCGAAGCCTATCTCATGGCTACTTATATCTGCCTGTTGGCCATCTACCTTGGCGCCTTGGTCTTCGGAACCGCGGTGGTGGCACCGGTAGTGGTTACCAGCTTAGACGAGTCTGCAGCCGCTTTATTCTTGCGGCGTTACTGGGTGGCGTATCACCGCTTTGCTGTAATTGGCGGACTGATTTTCGCAATTATCGCAGCACTGGGATCGACGGCCTCAGCAGTTCCTCCGCGCTACGCTTTTCTTCTGGTCTGCCTTGCCGGCCTGATGACCATTTGTTTTTACGTGGCTATGTCACTCATCAGCCCGATCAACAACGCCAGAGACGCTGGGGACGACCAACGCTTCAATCGCTTGCACCGACTGAATGTCACCCTAGTCAGCCTTGGCATGATCGTTAGTGCCCTGTTACTCGCCGCTCTTGTTTACGTGCTGCCGGGACAGTTCACCTTTTGGCCTACCGCTGGGTAGAAAGCAGGTTGAACCCACGACGCACAACGAGGTCCTGGTTAACAGCGGCTACTTTGTTGGCTACGTCAATAACCGGCAACTCGGCAAGAGCGGCCTTCACAAATCAATCCTTCGAGTGTTACGTCGCCGCCTATGCAGAAGAAAACCAGTCCCGCAGACTGATCAACTCGTCACTACGTGTGGGGCTTCATCCATCAGGGTCAGATCCGGCCATACACCTGTACGGCGACACCCTGCAGATCATTCCGATCGCCGATATACGGCTCAGTGACCGATTTCTTCGTGCAACGATTGTGAGCCCGGCGCAACGCAGCCGAGAACTTGGAAGACTGTTATTGCGCCAACGGGGACTCAATCTCGAGTTCGATCTAAAGGCCGACCGCCGAGGTTCTTCGAAAGCGGACAATCACACCGTGTTCATCGGCGAATGTTCCTCTGTGGGCTATCAGCGACTTTGAGAACCCAATAATCTTCTGCCCAAATTGCCAACGCCCTAGCTGAAATCAATAATGACTCTATCGCGAGTGAGCCCTTCCACCTCGTTGGCTCAAAGACAACAAATATGCTTCCGAGCAGGTATTTATTGCGGTTATTGTCGATATTCATCGGTATAATCCCGCCGCGCCCGCATGCCCGGGTGGTGAAATTGGTAGACACAAGGGACTTAAAATCCCTCGAAGGCAACTTCGTGCCGGTTCGAGTCCGGCTCCGGGCACCACTTCATCTTGAGCAAACTCAAACGTCTCAGGGGACCCTGAAAAGATGCCTCGCTTGCGCGCCTTGCCTTAGGGCCTATCCTCGCTCGGGAACATACCCCTTTCACCCAAGTCACTCCGCCTTCCATTTCTGACTCGCGGGTTATCGGTGTTGCGTGTAATGTCCTTTCACGCTCAGCTTTCAAACTCAGTGAAAAACTGACGAGAAACCGAGATTTGACCAAACGGCAGGACGCTTCAAATGGACTTTGGACTGACAAATAAACGTGCTTTTGTTGGCGGCGGCAGCCGAGGTATCGGCAAAGCCATCGCCATAGAACTGGCTAAGGAAGGCTGCGATGTGGTCATCGGGGCCAGAACCCAAACAGTCTTGGACGAAACTGCAAAAGAAATAAAGGAGATCACAGGCCGACGGGTAATCCCCATGGCCCTCGATGTGACCTCTCGTGAGGAAGTCGACAAGGTCATGGCTGCAGCGGCCAATCAGCTAGGTGGCCTGGATATTCTGGTGAACAGCGCTTCACTGCCCGGCGGCTCCCGTTCTGCGGTTGGCCCAATCCATGGTCTGGACGATGATGATCTGCTTCGCGATTTCGATACCAAGTATGTTGGCGCATTGCGCTGCGCTCGCGCGGCCATCCCCTACCTGAAAGATCAACCCTGGGGCCGCATCATCAATATCAGCGGCGGCAACGCGAGGATCGCGGGTAACCTTAGCGGCGGCGCTAGGAACGTCTCGTTGGTTCACTTGACCAAAACCTTAGCCGTGCAGATGGGTAAGTTCGGGATCACCGTGAACTGCATTCACCCCGGAATCACCCGAACCGAGCGCACCCCGAGCCTGTTGGAAGCCCGCGGCAAGGAATTAGGCGTTTCTGCCGAAGAAGCAGAAGCCCTGGACTACGCGGCCGGCTCTCCCCGAGGCAACCATATCAACCGCATGGTTGATGCATCTGAGATCGGTTTTTTGACTGCCTACTTGGCCTCGGACAAGTCCTGGGCAGTAACCGGCGAGGTCATCATGGCCGGCGGTGGCGTTGGAAATGCCGTCTACTACTGAACGCGCTGTTTCACACGCCCTTTACCAAGCGCGGTGGCTCTTTTTGAAATAATCGAGCACTGATCGAGCCCTAACCAAGCATTATCGGGTCTAATTCGGTACCGGGTGGGTAGTTATCGGCAATCTGATACATGCCATCTACGGTTATCTTCGTGCCCAGCGTCACAACGTCACCGGCGACCTCAAGTAATTCCAACTCAGCAACAGCACAACGGTTTTTATTCATGGGCGCATCCAGCACGGTGAGCACCAAACCATCTTCGCGCACCTCCAACGCCAGCTCCGACAGAGTCGATTTAAGCATGCCACCATGGGCCTCAAAGGTGACGGCACCCTGAAAACCCATGGCACCCGATGCACTGCCGTCAGGGGCGATGCTGAAATCTCCTCCCGCCGCTGCTGGGAAGGTGAAAGTTCCATCGTCGGAAACAGTGACGCCTTCGCTGACAGTTATAGAGCCACCCGCCGCTTCCACGTAACTTCTGAAGCTTGCTTTTACACCCCAAGTCAATTTACTAAAACTCATTGCGCTCTCTTTGTCCCAAAACACTAAGAATGGATGGATCCTCGAAAAAAAGCATCTTTACCAGGCAAAAAAAGCCCCCGACGGGCAATGGCCGTCTTCTCAACACGGTGTTTTGCCCTGCCTCATATTAGCCTATTGAACCGCCTCACAAAGTCCCGCAGAGTTGCTTCGCCGAATGGGTGAGCGAGTCAAATGTGCCTAAATTTGACTGTCCCGAAATCACAACGAGGAATGCGACGAGTCATGGAAACAAGCCTAACCATTGTCGAAGCGGCGCCAGAGGTCAGAGACCAATTGACGTCTCAGATCCCGGAACTTGTCCACGCGACAGGCCCCGCGTCTTACAACTATCACTTTCCAAAGCGATCTGTCTTTGACCGACTCGTGACAATGTCATGGCTCGCAGACGGCTCTGTTTTCGCCGCTGAAGCTAGTCACATCGCACTGACAGGCGGCGAGTTACAGGGCATCGAGATCGGGTTTGGCGGGTCTCAATGGCTAGGGCGTAAGGCGGCCTTGGGGCCTCTCTGGAAACAAATGCTGGCTGGCGGTGGGGTTACACAAGAAGAAGTATCCGTTGTCCTTGAGCATTCAGCCCACGCAAGCTGGCTTAATCCCGTGGTCCCGGAGGACGTCTACTACGTCCATGCGCTGTCAGTAAAACCAGCAGCCCGGGGTAAGAGAGTCGGCATGAAACTGCTTTCCAAGGCGATGGATCGTGCAAGGGATGCTGGCTATCGAGGCCTTCAGCTGGACGTGCTATCGGACAATCCCGCAGTCAATTTTTACCAATCCATGGGCCTTGAACTTTTAGTGGAATCCCGCGCACCCAAACCCCAAGCGGCCGGCGTGCCCCCTGAATTTAGAATGGGCATCGTCTTCTAAACATCCTAGGTTTGGAATGCCCCCCAGACTGCCAAGGCTTCGTTGCCTCGGTTCGATGATTTCACCAACCCCTAGCACTGAGGAACCTAACACTATGGGCCCTATGTATTTCCGCCCGCTTTTACCATTTGCCTTGGGACTCATTCTGATTCTGAGCAGTTCAGTCTTTACTACCATTGGCGCAGTAAATGCTTTACTCCAAGGTCTGCTGTTCACCTTGGTCGTATGCCTACCCATCTGGCGAACCGGCCGTATCAGCTATGTGGATATCGGTTGGCCCTGGGGCTTGGTAGTGCTGGCGACGGTCAGCTTTATATTCAGTGAGGGCCACTGGGTACGCTCGGCAATCGTCACCTTGGCTGTCGCTACCATCGGACTGCGAATGGGTATCGGCGCTCTGAAAATGTGGCAGAGAGGCTACCTGAAAAAAGAATTCCCTAGATACCAGTATCAGCGCGTGCGCTGGCAACAGGAGGGCAAGGACAATGTCGCCTTGGCAGCCCAAGTTGAGGCCATCATTCAGGGGCTGGCGAATGCGTCTTTTTTGGCCATGCCCATTTTTATCATTAGCACCAATGCGGCCCCACAATTTTTCCTATTAGAGTTACTCGGCTTGGTCATCTGGGCGGTTTTCTTAGTGGCCGAGAACACCGCGGACATGCAAAAGCTCGGGTTTCTCAAGACCATGAAGAAACAAGGTAAATCCGGCGAGGTATGTGATGTTGGCCTGTGGCGCTATTCGCGACACCCAAATTACTTTTGTGAATGGATGGTCTGGAACGGTTTAGTCATCGCGGCAATTCCCTCCTGGCTTGCGCTGAGTGCTTCACTCTCCTGGCCAATGTGGGTTTTGCTTGGCCTAGCCACCCTCATGGCATCGTTCTTTATGTATCGAACCTTGGTGTACTCAACTGGCGCCATACCCTCAGAGTATTATTCAGAGCAAAAAAGACCGGGCTATAGGGCCTATCAGCAGCGCACCAATCGGTTTTTTCCCGGACCGCCAAAATCTGTTCCCGATCCGTCTCAAAAGCCGTGAAGACGAATTTGTGTCGCAACACACTAAGGAGCACAGCTGCCTATATAGCCATCTTGTGACGGTCATCTGAGCCAAGCCGCAACGGGCCGAGGACCCTAACGAACCCATGGTCTGGCCTGCTGCAGCCACCCACCTTAAGGACCCGCAAAAGGCGCCATGGGAAAAGTCATCGACTGTGAACAGAGGGCGTCGGCAACCGCCTGAGCGAATGTGCACCCAGCAAATCAATCTATGCGAACTTAGTGATTCGTTAGGGCAATACGGTGCAATGGACTCCGCTATCGGTTTGAAAGCGGAGCCACACACCGAGGCCTTGCGGCGTCACGGACAAACTAGACAAGAGACTCCAGTCCCGCGCTAACTCGCTGATGTTGCCTGCCTAGATTCGGTTGCAGTCCAAAACTGCTCGCGCTAAGAAGCGTTACCTTGGCGAATTACATAGCCGTCCCAAGGCTGTGGTTCCTGACAGGTAGCCACTGCGTTCATAGCCGCCATAGTGGCCTGACCTCGCTCGGATTCAGCAAACCCTGCTGAAGAAGCTTGGCCTTCTTCTGCAGTTTGCCAATAGTTAACAAAGTTGAAGTCGAAAGCGTTATCCGCAGCCACCTCGAAATCTGGCGCACCGATCAAGAACCAATAGCTTGAGCTTGGGTTTTGCTCAATGGCAGCCTCTACCGCAGGAATGTAAGTACCACCGACCACTTCACGCAGATTTTCCGGTCCCATACCTTCGTTGAAGCTGCAGAAGGTGTTGGTCAAGAAATAGGGACTAGGCTCGCCAGTAAAGGTTTCTGGCATCCCACGAGGCACATAGGCATCAAACCCAAAACGGTTTACACCCGCCTCATCGCCGCACAGCAAAACCGGATCATACTTGGCATCAAAGGCTTCTCCAGCCCCGGTAGACACATAGGATGCCCAACCGGCTTCCATGTCTGCCTTATTATTCCATCGCAGAACCCATAGACCATCGTAGTCGTCGGTTTCCCATCCCTTGGGACGGTAGCCAAAGGCGGCTGTTACGGGATTGTCTCCAGCATCCATGATTGCGTTCCAGTCGGCCACCAAACTGGCAATGGCTTCTTCAGAATATTCCGGACCTTGTTTGCACCATAGGTACTCATAGTAAGCGTCTGGGCCGTTGGTTTGGGCCGTTGACTCTGTCGCTTCAGGGGTTCCCGCGGTCTCTACGGGAGCCGCCGCTTCTTGTTTAGCGCAGCCCATCAACACCAACAAACAGGCACTTAACCAAAATAACTTTTTCATAAAACTCCTCCGTTTTTTTTGTTATTTCGAGAATCTAGGTCCAAAGACCTACTCGCATCGTAAACCTATAGGTGACGATGTCACGGACAAATTGACAAATATTTCACAAAACTCCGCTCGGGTAGCAGCCCTCGCCTAGATAGGATGGATGGGGCGGCGTCTCATTCCAGCAGAGGCGAACTCCGGCTAAGGCACCCAAGGCTCCTTCGTGAATCACCTCACCATTGCCCTGACTTGCGCCCTAGTACTTTCTGGCTGCGCGAGCGATTACCGGCGCTGCGTCGATAACCTGACTGAAGGTGCGCTCCGGAACATTCCCGCCCCTACGGCCACCGAGCGTAAAGAAGCGGCAAGGAAAGCCCCTCGGTCATGCTCGGATTTCATGGACTGAAAAAACCTTAGGCATAGGGTTTTGGGATGAGGGATTCTTTCGACTCTTATCCGTGGTAGCGTCGACTGCGGCAAGCTGGTTACAAAATAAAAATAACAAGGAAACCAAACCATGAAATCAAAACTTTTAATCGCTGTACTGAGTCTGTGCGGTCTATTTACTTCCACTATCGGCTCAGCCGAAATTGCAGAGGTATATTCTTGGAAAGCGAATCCAGGAAAGGGAGCAGCCATGATGCAAAGCATGGCAACGGCCAAGGCCATTCAAGAAAAGCTAGGCATTCATGTGGAGGCCTACGCCACCACCATGGGCACTGACGGCTTCGTAGACTATGTTCTACGCTATGACTCATTGGAAGCTTGGGGCGCCGCTAGAGATGCACTAAACGCCAGTCCAGAGTGGAACGCCTACTGGGCAGCCGCTCAGGAGAACTCAGCAGGTGCCCTACTCACGAGTATCACTGGCATCAACATGGACCCCGACACTAAGGCCGATAGCTTTGGCAATGACAATGTCTACAACGCCTTTATATGGAAAGCTGCTCCAGGACAGGAACAAGCGGTGATGAAGCGCTTTGCACAAGCAAAGGAAATTCACGAAAGCACCGGTGCAAGAGTTGAAACCTATGCGGGAGGCATTGGCGCTCCGAATCAGTTTCACTATGTGGTCTTTGCAGCCAGTTGGGCGGAACTTGCCGCAAGCCAAGCAAAGCTGATGCAAAACAAAGAATGGGCCGCATTTACCGCTGAGCGGGATCCCACTACCAGCACGCTGATTGGTAGTTTTTCGGGTCAACGCATCCCTTTTTAGCAACGTCAAAATCGTAACCGGCACAGCTATTTACAGTGCTCCTCGTGCATTACTCGCTTTGAGTGATGTACGAGGTGTCATTGCCCCGTCCCAAGGCTTTCTGTGGCACCTCCTTACCTATCCCGAATCCATCCAGCCGAGGGTTTCACCCGGCCAAAGCGCAGCTTCGCTGTTGACACATGCTCGTCCACTAGGCCGTTGTCAGCGATAAACACGCAGAAGCGCGAGACATTTGCCGGAAATTCGTGGATCCTTCGCCGATGAATTGGCGTCAACAAATCATCCGTTCCGGGTCGGAGCTGTCCCTGCTGGCATGGAGCTTCGGCGCCGTCTTATTGGGGCTGGGTAACGCGTTTATCGGCCCAGTCGATACCGACTTCTCACAGCTTGATCGTTCACCGATCGCATTAGCAGCTGATGGACACAGGCCTGTTAACTCGCAGTTGAGCAGCGCCGATACCAAGCATTCGCAACACACCCATCTCACGGCTGTGGAGGATGATTCTGCCCAATCTCCCGACTTGGCACCCCACCACCAGACCCCTCACCACGACACAGCAGGCCCGCTGCCGGCCCACTGTTTGTTTTGTCTGGACGGCTTATCACCTTTATCCATTCCATCATTAGATCCTTACTCTGCGCCGGCCTTTGCCGCCGCTGGCAACTTGCGCTTAGCCACCCTAAGCCGTGCGTTCTCCTACACTGCTCTGACACCTCCGGTACGCGCCCCACCACCAGTCCAATTCTCCTAAGCCTGCAAAACCTCCTGTTCGAGATGCAATTCAATTCGAATGCTTACCCGCTTTGATTTGCGTGGGTCTTGAACGGGAACTACGACTTTAGTGACAAAGAATTGGAGATTTTGAATGCGATCTTATGCGCAACGTATTTTATTGGCCGCAAGCCTTTTAGCCTCGTTTTACCAAGCACCGATTTTGGCGGATAGCACCCGTGCCATCGATCATGGCCCCATCGGTGTCATGGGCGACCACTATCACAGAGCCGGAGAATGGATGATTTCCGCCCGTTATATGCGCATGCATATGTCTGGGAACCAAGCCGGGGATAACACCCTAAGTGACGCAGAGGTGATCGCTCAAGACAACGCACCGGGCCGAATGCCTGAAAAACTCAGTGTGGTGCCGGACGACATGGATATGAACATGCTCATGCTGGGCGCTATGTACGCCCCCTCTGATCGACTAACGCTCATGGCCATGGTCATGGCTTCCAGCAAAGATATGCGCCTGAACAGCTACCAGCCGCCAGCGATGATGGGCATGGGTGGCGGAATGTCCGCAAACGGTCGAGATTTAGTGGGCAGCTTTTCCACCAGCAGCGATGACATTGAAGCCATTTCCTTCAGCGGACTGTTTCGACTGCAGGAATCCGTACGATCCCGCACGCATATGACAGTTGGTTTGCAGCAGTCTCTTGCCGATGCCGACGCCACAGACACGGTCTTGACCCCAATGGGTACTCGAATGCGCATGCGCCTGCCCTATGGCATGCAAATCGGTGACGAGGCCCTACGCCTGAAACTTGCCATCACTCATGTACATCAGGGCGAAAACTGGGTTTTTGGCGGTCAGGCTGGCGGCAAATTCAAGCTCGACTCTAAGCAGTGGAATTTTGGTGACAGTCAGCACTACACGGGTTGGGTTCAACGCAGTCTAAACGACCGAGTATCTTACTCCGGAAGACTGACCTTTGAACGAGCCAGGACCTTAGAGGGTATGGATCCCATGATCATGGCCCCGGTGCAAACCGCTATCCCAGCAAACTACGGTTATCGACAATGGCGGATTGGCGTGGGCCTAAACGCGGTGGTTCCTTTGTTGCCCGGCGCCCCTGAACGCCTTGGCATCGAAATCGAACGCCCCTTTGACGTGCAGGTTAATGGCATTCAGATGACACCTAAGTGGCGTATCACTGTGGGGCTGCAGAAGTCTCTTTAGACCGCTTGCTCCTAGGCCTACCGCTGGCATTGCTGTCATGCCAGCGCCGGGCTTACCGCAGTATTACGCGCTGAACTTAAGCAGAATATCTGAATCGCCGCCAGCGCCGCCTAGTACATGCTGCAAGTAGGACTCGTAGGTATCCATCCACATACCTTGGGACCGCTCTCGGCCTGCAGAGACATCACTTTTGGTGCTTTTGGTGTACCAGTTGTTGCAACGCAGCCACACTTTGCCGTCGGCGCTGTTGTTACAGCGCTGTGTCCATTCTTCAACCGCTTCCAGTGTAGGCTCCACTTCCGTTAGCTTTTCGGCACGCATACGCGATACCAGCTCTGCAATGTACTTACCCTGCTCTTCGCACAGTAGCGTCACATTGGTAACCGGATTCAGGCTCTGGGGCCCAATCATCAAATAAAAATTCGGTAGATCGGCAACGTGCATACCCCACAGCGACTGAGGACGGGTCATCTGCCAGTTGTTGGATTCGTCGGCCCCGTAGCGATCGGCTAGGGTCACTCCGTTACGCCCAGTCACTGGGAAAGGAATGTGGTTGCTGTCGAAACCTGTGGCGTAGATCAAGACGTCCACGTCATGACAATCGCCGCTGGCCATTTTCACTCCGGTCTCGGTAACCGATACGACCCCCTCAGGATCGTTCACCAAGGTCACGTTGGGGTTGTTAAAAGTCGTGTAATAGTCATCAATGAACAGCACACGTTTGCAGAAAAACGGGTAGTTGGGTGTCAGCAGGTCTGCCAGCTGCGGATCTTCCACATCACGCTTGATACGACCTGCGATCACAGAGCAGAGTTTGGCATTAGCCTCCTCGTCATGCAGGGAGTCGAAATCAAAGGGTAGTTCGCTGTCTCGAACCGTGCCGTTTTGCCAATCGACGAATCGTAAACTCTCGCTGTATCCACCCTTTTTAAACGCTTCCACAATCTCAGGCGGCGTGGGTTCGTCGTCCCTAGGCAAGGCCCAAGTTGCCGAGCGCTGAAATACCGTGAGGGTTTCTACTTCGTCAGCAATGCTCGTGATGACCTGAGCCGCCGATGCACCGGTTCCCACGATACCAACACGCTTACCTTTGAGGTCTACGCTGTAATCCCATTGGGCCGTATGAAAGGCAGGCCCCTTAAATGAGGCCATACCGGCGACTTCCGGCATTCTCGGTGTGGACAGCGGACCATTGGCGCTCACCACATGCTGGGCTGTAAAGGTTTGTCCTGCCTCACCGCTGGTCATATCGTGGGTATTTATCTGCCACTGGCCACCATCTACATACTGGATATCGGTGACCTTGGTGGAAAAACGGATATGGGGCTGAAGACCGCAGTATTCCACTAAGCGGTCGGTATACTCGGCAATTTCCTGCTGACTGACGTATTTCTTCGACGGAATAAACCCGATTCGATCCAAGAACGGCAGGTAGGCATAGGATGGAACGTCACAGGCCGCACCGGGATACCCACCGACCCCGCCTTTTTGCCAAACGCCGCCCAAGGACGACCCCATCTCGAGAATGCTGAAATCCTCTACACCAGCCTCTTTCAAAAAATAACCGCAGAGCAAGCCAGAAAAGCCGCCCCCAACAATCACTACATCATGGGTGTTCGACATCGCAGGTAACATCCTTTTTAGATCGATAAATCGCGGCATTCACCGCCGCAGGCGCCGGGCAGGTTACTAAAGACTCGGCCAAGACGCCACGGGCGCCACGCCTATTTCCAACTTCCCAGCCGGTTGCTACAAGAAAGAAGCCGGCTGATCTGCTTGCTCCCCAAACAGCATTTTGGCGAAGGGCGACACATCGGGACCTTGGCGCAGGTGATGGCCGCCATCTACCGGTAGACTGACCCCAGTGATCCAACTAGCGTGCTCGCTGCACAAAAATGCCACAGCTTCTGCAATGTCCGCTACCACCCCATGTCGGGAAACAGGCATCTTGTCTAAGTAATCGTTGTAGACCGCATCGGAGCCAAGCAAACCGCTGGCGATCTCTGTTTCGACCAAACCCGGGCAAACGCTGTTAACGCGAATACCGCTGGCCCCCAACTCATCAGCACAGTTACGCACCAACATATCGATAGCCGCCTTACTCATGCAGTAGGCGGCCATGTGAGGATGGGTGCGTAACCCGGCAATGCTGGAAATGGCGCACATGGCCCCGCCGTTATTCTCCGCCAGATGTCTGGCAGCGTGCTTAAATACCAACATGGTGCCCTTGGCGTTGATTCGCATGATGTCGTCGTACTGATCCGCATCTTGGGCGGCGATCGGTGCCAGCCCACCAATACCTGCGTTGGCCAGAACCTTTTTCAAAGGCGCCTTTGCATTCATCTGCTTCAGGGCTTGTGCAACAAGCGCTTCGTCGGCGGTATCCCCTACAAAGACATCCACAGACGCATTCGGCTGCTGTTCGAGGATGGCTTTTTTACCCTGCTCCAGTTTACTTTCTGTGCGGCCAAGCAGTCCTACGATGGCCCCGTGTTCAACGAATTTCGCGGCACAGGCCAGTCCGATACCTGTGCCCCCGCCGGTTACCAAGGCCGAGTGAGTCGCTACCGTCATCGTGTATCTCCAGATTTGCTATTGCGCACTCTATATTCACACAATTGATCTGGACAATAGACCCAAACACGAGGTTCACGTACTCGATGCAATCAGCCTCAGCGTGACACACGACCGGCGTAGGTCACTAACAACCCAGCAGTTTCAAATCCACACACGCTTTGGCCCGCTGGTGGGCGCGAGCAACCTCTGCCTCGGCCATGCGGGACGCCAACTGGTCTCGGCTTTGAGCCGCATTGGCGTAGCCACTGGCTGCTGCGATGTTAAACCACATATGGGCTTTGACCGGGTCACGAAAGGTTCCTACGCCGTTAGCGTATGCAACAGCTAAATTGTATTGAGCCGGCACATAACCGGCCTCTGCGGCGCTGATATTCAGGCGCAGTGCTTCTTTGAAATTCTGAATCACACCGACTCCCTTGAGGTGTAAATCTGCAAGTGCGCCAATGGCCTCCGGAGATTCAAGGGCTTGGGCTTTTTGGTACCAAGAGGCTGCGGCTGTGGGATCAGCGTCGGTGCCTAAGCCTTGTTCATACATCAGTCCTAAACGGTAGGTGGCCGTGGGATCTTGCTGATTCGCCAAGGCCTCGTACAGCTCTAATGCCGTTACAAATTCGCCTCGATCAAAGGCCTCGTCCGCTTCGGCTAGGTCCTCGGCACGCACCCCTGAGCCCAGACACAGTGTTAGGCAGCACAGCAGCGCAATATACTTCTGTCGCAGACCTCGCGGGCTGGCAGCATTCGACGTAGCACAGATCATTGACGACTGGATCCTGAAATATGTCATTGAATATCTTTGTTATCGGCTCTTCCCCCAACAACCTTTAACGCCCAGCAGGCGAGTACTGAACTGTATGAATGGCGGTTGCCTCCAATGTTCGGTCAAAAACGTCGTGTCTCGCCCACCTTCATCAGCCACACAGACTGCGCATCCAAACCCTGTTGGGCTGCCGCCCGGCGAAACCGTTGGGGCGGCTCGTCCAGGGGCTCATCAGATAGATCGAATGTTCCGTAATGCATGCCCACCATATTTTCAGCATTCAGATCCAAGGCCGCCTGAACCGCCTCTTCCGGGTTCATATGACTGTCCTGCATCATTTCTCTTGGTGCGTAGGCCCCAATGGGCATAGCAGCCAGGTCAAAGTGTCCTAAGTGCTCGCCAATTGCCTTAAAGCCGGGAAAGTAGCCCGTATCACCGGCGTGATAGAAGCGTTTGCCCGGCCCAGTAACGGCCCAAGAGGCCCACAGCGCTTTGTTGGTATCGGTCAAGCTACGCTTACTCCAATGCTGACTGGGCAAGCAATGAACGGTTAACGCACCCAGATTAAACTCTTCTCCCCAGTTGAATTCTCGCAGGTTTTCGATCCCCGCCCGGGACAAGGTTGCGCCGTTCCCACTAGGCACGATAAACAACGTCTCGGCGTCGCGCCGGGCCAAGGTTTTAAGCGTGGGCAGGTCTAGGTGATCGTAGTGATTGTGAGAAATCAACACGAAATCAATCCTCGGTAGGTCCTCAATTCGTATTCCCGGGTGCACAAAACGACGCGGCCCGGCCACAGGTACGGGGCTTGGCACGTCTGACCAAATGGGGTCCGTGAGAAAGGTCATTCCATGCATCTGCACCACAAAGGTGGCATGACCTACCCAGGTAACACTGGCTTCGCTGGTATTGTCGCGCAGCCACTGACCATCATTGGCTACCCGAAGCGGCGCGTCAGAGCCGTCGCGGAAGTAGGTGCCAAAGCGGCGCAGCATGAATGGCACACGGGTTCCAACCCTGCCCTTATTCAGCTCTCCAGTGGCATTTAGGTATTCGCCCTTCTCGTTTATCTGGGCCGGAACAATTTCCTGATCGACATCCTCGGCCAGCGCGCTGAATCCGAATCCGCTCAATACGATGACAAGCCACAGACGAATCAAAATAGGCATGGGGTCCTTCTTCTTTTTATTTTTTTTTTTGTTGTTGTTGTTGTTGTCAGCACCTTAGCAGGCACCGATCCTTACGAGTTCCAATTACTCGTCTGAGGGGCCTCGGAACAAGCTCTTTCTTGGCGAGCCAGCGCCTTTAAACGCAAAGTTGATTTTCAGTTTACTCAGGAAATCACTTCCCCATCGAAATCAATTTCGGTGTGCCGCGAAAAACCCGACTGAATCAGAGTTTCCATAGGCCGTCTCTGGATCCTAGCGGCGACACCGCTGATACGACACCAGAAAAAAGCGCTTTTGAAAACTAGAAATTCGCCAACAAATGGGACATGTTTGGCCTAGGGGGAAATGACTATGGATTTATACGAAGCCATGAGCACGCTGCGCGCGGTAAGACGACTGCGCCCAGATGCCATTGACGAAGACGTTGTTGAGCGGATTCTAACCGCAGCCACATGGGCGCCTACCGGAGGCAATACCCAACCGTGGCGAATTCTGGCCGTCACCGACCCAGACAAAAAGCAGGCGCTTCAAGACCTATACAAGCCTCACTGGGACAGTTATCTGCCGGGTTACGAGGCACGACTGTCCCATATGCCCGAGGACGCTAGGGAATCCAGTATCAAGGCCATGGACGCCGGTAACTACTTGGCAGCGCATATGCACGAGGCACCGTTAATTGCGGTATTTTGCTTCAACCCAAAACTGATGACCATTACCGACAGTGAGCTGGACCGGCCCAGTGTGGTGGGCGGTGGCTCGGTCTATCCGGCGGTGCAAAATTTCTTGCTGGCTTGTCGAAACGAAGGGCTAGGCTGCGTGCTAACCACCCTGCTGTGCTACGAGGAAGATGCGGTGAAGGCCCTCTTTGATATCCCCCAAGACTGGTACCCCTGCGCCCATATCCCGGTCGGTTACCCGGTACTGGGAGGCCACGGCAGCATTCGCAGGCGTTCTCTGGATCAAATGGTTCGCTACAACCAATGGTAGAGCACTGCCAGCCGGCCTAAATCATCCTAACGTTAGCAGCCATAAAAGAAGGCGCGATAAGCGAAGAGGTCAGCAAAATGAGAGAAGGACAAAGCGGATATTTGGCACCGGAACCTTTAACTGAACCCGATGTATTGCCGTTGCCAACGGCCACGAAAGATATGGCTCTAGCTCAAGAGTCACTGCGGGAACTGGGCTGCTGCATCATGCCCGATGTTTTGAGTGTGGCGGAAATCCATGATCTGAAAACTAAAATGGATCTACAGTACGAGGCCGAGCAACGCCTCGATGATCTGTGTCCTGACCGAGGACCCAGCAACAAGATCGTTATTCCGAACTTGGTCAACAAGGGCGAGCACTACCTAGACCTGATTACCCGCGAGGAAACCGACGCACTGGCCAGCTTCATGCTGGGCAAAAACTGGCTTCTGTCCAGCCTAACCGCTCATATGTTTACCGGCACAACGCCCAGCGAGGAATTGGTGCATCGAGATCAAGGACAGGTACCGGCCAGCGTTGAATTCCCTGCTCTACTGAATTTGTTTTACCTGCTTGACGATTTCACACCAGAACGCGGCAGTACCGTGGTATTCCCTGGCAGCCATCGATGGCCTTTAGACCACCGCGTTCATCCACCGAAGCCCAGTCTTGGGCATCAAGTGACTATTCCCGCAGGCAGTCTATTCGCCTTCGAGGGACGCCTGTGGCATGCCACTGGCGCAAATCGGACTGGCCACCCACGCCGAGCACTTTCGGTGTTTTGTTCCGCACCCTGGCTGCGCCAACAAGAAAACGCCCTAGCATCCACAGCACGACATGTTCTCGAGAGTTCCAATACTCAACTACAGGCCCGTCTGGGCCTCAAAACCTACGGCACTCTGGGTAACGTCAATGGCACTCGCGTGACCAATCAACGCGTAGCCTTTGGCAGCGTAGATGTGGGATTGCCCGAGTATCTGATCGGCGAGAACGCCGAACTGATCCCCATGGGGCGAAACGAAGTAGCCGCTGACAACCCGTGAAGAAACTTAGAAGTCCTGAACACGCGGCCCAAGAGAATCGGAAATTAAGTGAGCACTATGTCTGAGCAAAACTCGCCGCATGAACAGCGGTCTTTGAATTCCTACCAGTTGGCTTCATACGGCGCACCCTCCATGCCGTTGTCAATGGTGTCCCTGCCCTTGGCGGTGTATTTAACCCCGGTCTACGCCGACTCGGCGGGATTTGGTCTAAGCTTGGCCTTTGTCGGCTTGATGTTGGCCTTGTCTCGGGTATTCGACGGCATTACCGACCCGATTATTGGTTTTTTGTCAGATCGCATCCGCACCCGCTGGGGTCGCCGCAAGCCCTTTGTGTTAATCGGCATGCCCATCTTTATGCTGGGGGTCTACCTGCTGTGGATTCCACCCTTCGAGTTCAGGGAAATTACGTGGCTTGGGATGACCTTCAATACCGGTTATCCCTACCTGCTGGGCGTTCTCGTGATCATGTACGTTGGCGCCACCATCAAGGATGTCCCCTACTCCGCCTGGGGCGCTGAACTGGCTCAGGGTTATAACGAGCGCACCTTGGTAATGAGTTGGAAGGAGGCCTTTACCGTATCCGGATCACTTATCGGCGCCATGACACCGGCGGTAATTGTGTTTTGGGGATATACCAAGCCCACGGACAATGTGTATTTCCTGACCATGGCCCTGCTGGTCGTCATGCCGATTTTGGTTCTGAATCTGTTGTGGGCAGTGCCGGAGCACGAGGTCAAAGAAACCAACAAGGAGCGTATGTCTCTAAAAGAGAGCTTTCGCTACGTTTGGTCAAACGAACCCTATCGAGTGCTGGTGATCATCTTTTTGTTCTCCACCATCGGTTCTGCCATGACTAATTCCCTGAGCTTTTTCTTTGTAAAACACGTGCTGCTGGCCGGAGACCTTTATGGCTTCTACCTGGCGCCCTATTTCATCTCCCAAATTGTCGCCATCCCCCTGTGGTTCAAACTCTCCGCTAAGATCGGCAAACACCGGGCCACCATGGCTGCAATTTTCTGGTATGCCCTGTGGTCGTGTTTCATTCCCCTTATCGCCGTCGCTCCCCAGGCTTGGTTTGATGCCTTCGAGTTGAGCAAGGTGATGTCATTCCTGCCCGATTCCTGGTTGGCTGGTATGAATGCTCAGTTTGAGGGAATCCCAACAGGTAAGTTCGCCTTCTTTATTGGTGTGATGTGCCTCAAAGGTAGCGCCATTGGGGCCCTAAGTGCCCTGCCCTATGCCATGGCGGCTGATGTGATCGACTTGGACAGCGCTCGCACTGGCAAACGTCAGGGTGGTGCCTACTTCAGCATTTGGACCATGACACGAAAGCTCGCCTACGCCCTTGGCTTAGTCGTGGGCACCACCGCTGCCACCATTGTCGGGTTTGACTCTCTGGCAGACCCAATCAACGACCCAAATAGCGCCTTCTCTCTGATGTGGCTGGCCTGCCTGTATTCCATTGTTCCAGCCATATTCAAATTCGTTGCCGTACCCATTCTGTGGCGATACCCGCTAACCGAAGAAAAGCTGCGGGAGATACAGGCAGAAATCGAGGCGGCGAAGCAACCCGCACAAAGTGCTTAAGCATCATGTCTCAGGGATTTCAACAGCATCAGATAGATCAGTGGCGTGAACAGGGTGCCCTTCTGCTGCCGAACTTCTTCAGTGCTCAAGACATCGACCCGATCTATCGTGACTACGAACGCATTTACGGCACATCCGGCATTGGCAGCGGTGAAACGTTAAGGGTGGCGACGGATGTGGCTACCGGGGCATTCCACCCAAAACAATTTGCCAACATGGATACCCTGCCCTACGACGGCGGTGTGGCCATGAATCTGATCTCGTTGCACCCGCGGCTAATGGCCTTGGCATCCGAACTGCTCGGCTGCGATAAAATTCAGTTATATCAATCACATACCTGGGCAAAGTTCACAGGAGACGCAGATTACGACCAGCCCTTTCACTGCGATTTTAGTAACCATACGTTAACGGTACCCGCCGACGAAGCGAGCCAACGAACGGTGAACTTCGTTATTTACATCTCGCCGGTTAGCGATGACCTAGGCGCCATGCACTACGTCCATAAAGACGATGCCTATGAAATTCTCGGACTCGGTGCGGTTGGTGCGCCGCCGGAACATCAGGCCGCGCTGCGGGATGTTCAGCGCTCTGCTGCTGCACCGGCAGGCTCCGTTGTAGCCTATAGCATCGACACCTTTCATCGGGGCACCAATATGACCGCCCCAGGGGGCCTGCGCTATACCATGACCGTGAGTTTCAAGCGTGCGGACAACGCCAATATTGGCTTCCATGTCTGGCAGCACGCAGCCCATCGGCCCTGGCATCAGGTCATGAATCATGGGACTCCGCAGCAACTGGCTTGCCTGGGCATTCCAGTTCCGGGCGATCCGTTTTGGACCCCTCGGACCTTAGGCCAATGTCAAAAGCGATGGCCTGATTGGGATATGCAGGCCTATCGCGACGCTCTGGCTGGGATTATTTGAAGTCCGCCGCACTGTGGCGTTCGATCACCCGAGTCTCTTCCGGTCCCCAAGGTCGATTGACTCGACGTCCACGGTCCACCGCCGGCCGGGCCTGTATTTGTTCGGCCCAACGCACCACATTGGTATAGCTTGAGGCTTCAATGAACTCCTCGGCACTGTAAAGGTTGTTGATAACCAACTGGCCATACCAAGAATAGTTCGCGATGTCTGCAATGGTGTAGTCGGCTCCGCATAGGAATTCCCGCTCGGCCAAGGTGCGATCCAGCACATCCAGCTGACGCTTAATCTCCATCGTGAACCGGTCAATGGGGTACTGCATTTTGTAGGGGGCGTAGGCGTAAAAGTGACCGAAACCGCCACCCAGATACGGTGCGCTGCCCATTTGCCAAAACAGCCAAGACAGGCACTCCGCTCTGCTCGAAGCCTCCGTGGGCAAAAATTCGCCAAATTTTTCAGCCAGGTAAACCATGATGGCGCCAGATTCAAAAACTCGCGTCGGCTCTGGAGTGCTCAGATCCAGCAGAGCCGGGATTTTTGAATTGGGATTGATGTCGACGAAACCACTGCCGAACTGCTGTCCCTCGCCAATATTGATGGTGTAGGCATCGTACTCAGCGCCGCTGTGACCTTTGTCTAGAAGCTCTTCCAGTAAGGCTGTGACCTTCACCCCATTGGGCGTGGCCAGAGAGTACAGTTGCAGCGGGTTGTCTCCCCTGGGTAGCTCGTGATCGTGGGTTGGGCCGGCTATCGGGCGATTGATGTTCGCAAAACGCCCACCGCTTTCTTGATCCCAGGTCCAAACCTTGGGGGGTATGTACTCATCGGAACTGGATGGCTGATCACTCATGGAAACTCCTGATTTTCTCTCTTTAACTGTTGGGCTATCTAACGATTCAACCGCTTAACTAGTTTACTGTTTAGCGGTGTACTAGTTTAACTCTTGGACTCCCTCGCTGGTTAGCCGGTCTCGCCAACGACTTCACCGATCGAGTCAGACTGCCGGCCAGATCCTAGAGGTACCTCACCGCATGCTCAAGATAAACCGGGTATTGGCACATCCTGAACTGGGGCACCCTTGGCGGCATCATCCGCCGCGATCAGTGCATCGGCCAGCAACTCTATCATCTGGGGCCTCCCGGGATGGGTATTCCCAGTCAAATCTACCATTTCATCGGGGTCCTCAACCAAGTCAAACAGCTGTTCTTCGCCCTTACTGTTCCGCGTGTAACGATACTGTTCGGTGATCACTGTTCGAGTTTTACCCGGAATGGGTGTGAGCTTCGCCGTGATTGTCGCGATGTCGTCCTCAATGAGCACATGGTCTCGAACCCGGACGCCAGGATCATCCAGCATGGTTTTAAGACTATGGCCTTGAATACCGTCGTACTCAGCCAGACCGCACAGATCCAGCAGCGTGGGCGCCAAATCTAGGCTAGAAGCCAAGCCTTGGGTTCGCGAGGGTGACAGGGACGGCGCACTTATTACCAGGGGCACTTGCAGGGTGCCCCGATAGTGCATAAACCCTTTCAGGAACAGGCCGTGATCACCCATCATGTCGCCGTGATCACTTGTGAAGACCACGATGGTGTTGTCGCGGACCCCCAGATCGTCCAACTGCTTCATCAGTTGCCCAACCCCGTGGTCAACCATTTCGATCATTCCGTAGGTCGCTGCAATGGCTTGGCCAAGCAGCACATCGTCGCCATAGCCACAGGGCGCTACCCAATCTCGTTGGTCCCTTGGATGAATGGACTGGAATAGCCGTAGATGGGCTGGCGCATGCTCTAGGGGGTCATGCCGGGTGGGTGGAAGCGGCATGTCCCGGGCTTTGTGTCGATCAAACCAAGGTGCCGGGGGACTCATCGGGTGGTGAGGGTCTGGGTAGGAGCACATGGCCATCCAAGGTTCGCCTTGACCTGTGGCTTGCTCCACGAATTTTAGCGTTTGCTCGGTCACAAACCGGGTGGAGTGCAAACGTTCCTCGTATGGGGCTTCGTAGATCTGCCACCACTGATCACTGCGCTTATGGCCCGGTGCTCTGGCATCGTGGGGGGGCAAAATCTGTTCCCTGTCAGCCCCCTGGGCTAGTGCCCACTGCAGATGGTGTCCGGTAATGCGAGCGCCGTGATCAATGGATAAGGCAATACGCTCAAAACCGTAAAAGTCGTCGGGATCCTCGGGCAGTGATTCAGTGTAACGCTCAAAGTCTTCGTACTGATCCCAACCCGGCGGCGCACTTTGTAAGTAGGCACCTTGGCCGCGGTGCTCGATCACAGAATTGCGACTCATGCCGTGTTGCAGATGGGACTTTCCCAACAGCGCTGTACGATAGCCGTTGTTCCGAAGCTGGCGCACAAAGGTGTTGGCATACCAGTCTAGAGACCGGTCATTGAAGATAACGCCATGGGCCGTGGGCAGTCGGCCGGTAAGGATGGTAGCCCGATTGGGCATGCACACAGGGTTCGCTACCCAAGCATTGTCAAACACACAGCCGGATGCCGCCAGCCTATCTAAGTTTGGGGTATCAATAATTGGATTGCCCATAAAACCGAGGTGATCGGCTCGATGCTGGTCGGTCATGATGAACAAGACGTTCGGTTTACTTCCCATTTACTCTCCTTTTGTACCCTCCAAGGCCCCAGTGTGTGGTCGTGTCTACCATGGGTCAATCACCCGGTGAACTGGTCAAGGAGTCGTCGGCTAAGGCATCGGCCAGTAATTTGGGAACGGGGAAGGCGAACCCGCCGTTGTGGCTGTGGTTCTGGCTTTCGTTGAACTGTCCCCATCTGGACCGCTACCGGGACTGCTGAAGGCCGCCTTGGGTGACATGACAGGCTAACTGCTTGTTAACTTGCCACTCGGAACATAAAGTTTTGGCGCTGCATGCGGACGGCCAGCACATCGGCGGTGGATTGGGGCAGCGTCTTGTTCAAGCCGCTAGGAAGACCCGCCTGAGCCACTAACGTATTGGCCTTGATCTGTGTCATGGCTGATGTGCGGTCCTGCTGTCGGGCCGCATAGGAATCACGTAGGCCCTGTCCCGTCTGACCTCGCTGAACTTTTTCCTGAACGCCACCCAAACCTTCGTATGTGCCTCGCCCTTTAAGCGTCTTGAGCGCACCCAAATTCCCACGCCCTAACCCGGCATCCGGGGCCGTAAACGTGTGTGTAGAGAGAGCAGGCAGGGCCATGGCACATTTCAAAAACTAGAGATCTGCAAATGTTAGCCGATAAAACCGATGAGGGTCTATGGTTTCGGCAAACCGTTGCCGCTATCGCCCAGTGTACGCAAGTCCCTCTCACGCTGGCTTTTTATCACCATCCAGAGCTACCCGGTTCGCCCTTGTAGGGACCGATAATTTCATCAGTAACCCAACCACCGTAAAAACCCCCAGCCTGAGCACGTACGGCCTCTCCGGCCACAAGGCAACGGCACTGAGCCGGATAAAAGGCATACCATCCGGCAATTTCGGCAAATTTCTGGGTAGGCTTCGGGTATCGCCAGGCCAGGTTGGCACCGCCATAGCCGAAGTACTCGGCTTGGCCTTTCCATTCGCAGAAGGATGAACCCGCCACGTCATCAAGAGCAGCGACCAAGGCCGTGGGAGGCAGATAAAACGTAGGTGGACTGGCGGTTTCCAGCACCCGTTTTGCCTTGCGGGTGCTGGCCAGTAATGTGCCATCCGTGGCAAATACCTCTACCAGCCGAGGGTCATCCACGATGGCCGGTGGTCTGGGGTAATCCCAGACGGACTCCTGGCCCGGCTTCGGCGTCAAGGCGAACTCCGGCCGCCCAGCGCCGGTAAACGTCCAACCGTAGGTTTCCGGGTCCTGCTTGCTCATCCAGCCTCCTTGGGTGCCTGCAATGCCCTATTGCACGGGCTCGAAGCCCTCTCGTAGCACGGGTTTCACCTTGGCTACGGACAACAACGATTCAACGCAGTCGCGAATAGATTCATCCAAGGTCCGGAAGGTCATACCCGTCACCTCTCGAATCCGATCATTCCTGAGTTCGCATTGAGCCCAGATACCGCGCATCTCGGCCTCCCTTGCCTGTATGCGTTCTGGGAAGTTATCGGTTACCGCCGGAGTGTCATGCCCCAGTTCCGGCAGCAGGCGGTCGATGGAAGCGCACACATCTTCCACATTGCGGGTGTCCGTTGACCAAGCAATGTAGCGCTCGCCGTTTTGTACATTCACATTTTCCAGCAGTTGAATATGGCATTGAGCGTCATCCCGGACATCCACGGTCATCCATGGACGGTAGGCCCCGTTTTGGTAGTACTTGCCTAACAGCATCATTTCGATGTTGTGCTGCCAAGGCCCCATATCTTTTTGATGAGCGGACAATATGGGGCCCACATTGTCAGCCGGGCAGACTCGAATGCAATCCCAGCCGCCATGAGCTTCGGCAGCATCTGTGAACATACGTTCCAGCTCCACCTTACCCATGGAGTAGCCCTGCCCGCGCTGTGGCGTGCGCTTAGGGTTTTCTTCATCGGGGTAACGGTCTTCATAAAAGACCGGCCGCCGCACCAGCTCCTGTAAGTCTGCCTCAGAAATAATGGCCGCGATGCTCGACGTAACGATCACCCGGTTGACGCTGCCGGATTCGTTGATGCTATTGATCACGTGAGCACAAACGCCACGCACGTAGTCTTGGTCTTCGTAGTCGCTGACATGAGAGACGTGGCATACACCTTGGCAGCCTTTGAAAACCTCATCAAAACAACCCGCCTCATCCAAGTTAGCAGAATGTAGAGTCAGTCGGCCCGACGCATAGCCGGGCATTTGACGTAAAAAATCGGTTCGGCTGGCATCGTTAACATCGCGTACGCAAGCTCTAACCCGATACCCCCGATCCAACAATCCTTTGACGACCCAGCCGCCGATGAAGCCCGCGCTGCCGGTGACCGCTACTGTGCTACCTCTTGGTATTGGTGCCATTGAAAACTCCCCTGTGTTTTGTGCCGAGAATAGCCCATCGTCTACTCGGCAACTAGCTTGGCAGCGTGCCCAGTCTGTGCATCCGGGGATAGTATGCTGGCCGAATTTTTATCTATACTCGGCACCAGTTCTTGAACCCAACGCTTCACACCGTGACGCTGGTACTCAGATAAATGATTCCGAGTTAGCGGTTCGAAAAGAACGATTAGGATTGCAATATAAGGACCAAACAATGAGCAAGAAAGTTGACTGGTATTACTTCCGCGGCGGATGAACCAGCTGTACCCGAGCATCCAAGTTTTTGGAAGCAAGTCAGATCGAGATCAGTGAAACCATTCCCGCCAGCCGCAAACTGCAGCGCGAGGACGCCGCGGCACTGTTAGCCAAGGCGAAAACCATGGTGGTTGCAAAAGGCAAAAAAGTCACTGAATTCAGCGGCGGTAAGAAAGCGTCCGATGAAGCCCTGGATGCCATGCTGGGCAGCACGGGCAACCTGCGGGCGCCCATAGCCATTGTGGGTAAGCATATTCTCGTTGGCTTCAACGAAGAAACCTATACCGACGCCTTTAACTAGCCAAAACGAGCAAGGGTGCTCCTGCACCCCTGCCTCGCCCAATTTTTACCCGGAATTTAGATATGAATGTAAGCGATGCCGTAGCCGCACGACGGTCGATTCGAGCCTTTTTAGACACGCCGGTGGATAACGACCTCATCCGCACGCTGCTGGAGAAGTCGGCTCGGGCACCCTCTGGCGGTAATGTTCAACCCTGGCAAGTGCATGTCATCAACGGTTCGCGCATGAACGATTTTCAACAACACTTAGCGCAGCGCGACCCCCGAGAGCAACCGGCTTATGAGATTTACCCTAAGGACCTTCCTTCGCCATACCGGGACAGCCGCTTCAAAGTTGGTGAAGACATGTATGCCCTGCTGGGTATTCCCCGTGAAGATCGAGCCGGCAGACTCAAACACCTGATGCGCAACTACCGTTTTTTTGATGCGCCTGCGGCGTTCTTTTGCATGATCGACAAGACCATGGGGCCGCCACAGTGGTCGGACCTTGGGATGTTTTTGCAAACCTTTATGCTGTTGGCTCAAGAGGCAGGGCTGGACACCTGCGCTCAGGAAGCTTGGGCCACACGCCCCGGTGCTGTGAGTTCGTTCTTACAAACGCCGGATAACATGATGGTGTTCTGCGGCATCGCCATCGGCCACAAAGACCCAGATGCCCCAGTAAATACCTTGGTTTCCGAGCGTATGCCCCTAGAGCAGTGGGCCACCTTTGTCTGATCAATTGCGCTTGACGTACCAGCGCTTGAAATCAAACCGTTGGCTAACTTCCGAGAACAAGAAAGGGCTATACCATCTTGGTAAAGCGACGTTGGCCTGCCTGACATATGGCATCTTCTGACGTTGTCACCGTGAACCGACGATCTAAAACCGTAGAGACAAAGTGCCAGCGGCTACGCAACTGTTGTGGCGTTAACACAACCTCGGCCCATCCGCGCTGGGTCACATCCACATCGACTAGGCCCGGACTGGTCGCTTTCAACTCCCTGACCAGAGCCTCCGCCGACATAGGCACATAGTCTTCCATTCCGGGACTGGAAATCGCCGGAGCCCCTATTTCCACGCCGACTGCCTGTCCTTTGGCATCGTGCAGGTTAAAGGCCCACGCATTGTGGGTATCCCCCGCTAAAACGACGGTGTTGGCGCCTGTTTCTTTCAGCAGTGCTGTTACCCGATCTCGGCTGACTGGATAGCCGTCCCACGCATCGAGGTTCAGGGGCAACCCCTCAGCGCCCAAGACTTGCATCAGATCTATGTAGCCGCGTTCACTCTCGGGTAGATTCAGGGCATCCAGAGCAGCGGGATCAATCCGGGGAATGCCTACCTTGCTCATCAGAATTTGTTGACCCAATACTTGCCAAGTAGCCCCGCGACCGGTGCTTTTTTTGAGCATTTGAAACAGCCACTGCTCTTGGCCTTGCCCCAGCAGCTGGCGGTGGGGGTCTCTAAGCTTTTCGGCCAGAAAAGCGGCGGTATCGGGAGTCGGTGGCGATGACGTGTTGCTTTTCAGCACGGGATAAATCATGTCCTCGCTGTAGGAAAGGCCCTTGTCACGACCCTCAACCCGAGTATCCAGCATGATGAGATCCGCCAGATCACCGATGGCAAAGTGGCGGTAGATGGGGCCTTGATCTCCTTCGGGGTGTGTGCGGATGGGCATCCACTCATGATAAGCCTGACGGGCGGACTGAAGACGGGCCGTAAAGTCTCCTTCGCCTTCGTTATGATTTTCAGCCCCGTCTTTCCAGGTATCGTTGGTCAGCTCGTGGTCATCCCACACGCAAATAAAGGGGTGCCGCTGATGAACTGCCTGAAGATCCGGGTCACTCCGATAAAGCGCATACCGGGATCGATAGTCTTCTAGGGCCAGTATTTCGTGAGCCGGCTCCACATTTCGCTTAAGTACGTCCAGCGCATATTCATTGGCATACCTGCCTTCTTGATACTCGTAGATGTAATCCCCCAAGTGCAGTACCACATCGAGGTTGGTATCAGCCATGTGGCGATAGGCGTTAAAAAAACCTTGTGGGTAGTTCGAGCAGGAGGCTACCCCCATACGAAACGCGGCCACGCCGCCAGTGGGCAGGGTTTTCGTTCGACCGATGGGGCTGGTTTGGCCCTGTGCAGAAAATCGATAGTAGAAATCTGTTCCCGGCATAAGTCCGGTTGCATCGACTTTCACCGTGTAATCGGACTCGGGGCCAGCGCTACCGCCTCCGCCGGCAATAACCCGAGAAAAGGCCGGATCTTCGGCCACCTGCCAAGTCACTACGACCCTGCTACCGGGTATCAGGGGCAGCACTCGTGTCCATAACATGACTCGATCTGTCAGCGGATCGCCACTGGCAACACCGTGAGTGAAACGGGCCGGGGGAGCCTCAAGGGCATAACTTCGAGGCGCCATTGCACCAAGCCCCAGTCCCTGTAGCAACCGACGACGTTTTATTGATTCCAGCAAGGCTTTTCTCCCAGGTGCTGCATCTAACCAGCACCCCCGTTGTCCTGACAACCTTCTCGCACCGGTTTCCTTGGCACCGGACGAACCACTCAAGAATTTTGTCAGGGTTTATGGATGCGAGCTAGGCACAGTTTTCATTGCACAAGGTCAGTTGCACAAGGTCAGTTGCACAAAGTTCATTCCGCGAAGTTCATTCGGCGAAGTTCATTCGGCGAAGTTCATTGCCCGAAGAAATTCCGGAATACGCTTGCCCAACTGGAAAAAACCCTTGGTCGCGTAAGGCCAGACCATTCGATCGTAGTCGCGCATACAAAATCTCAACCCAATACCCTTGGCGGCAAGCTGTTCACCCAAGACTTCCAAACGCAGCCGGGCCGGGCCCATGGGTGCGTATGCGCAGACCACCTGATCTATTTGTTGCGTGACATAAAAGTTCACGAGCTCAGCCTCCTCCATTGGTTCTGGCGCCACAACCACACTCCGGGCCAGTCCTTGGGCCTTCCCGTAGTGCGCGCCCGCTCTGCCAAGCGCGTCAACCAGCGCACCGTGGACAAAGCCCTGTACAAGGTTGCTGGCGGGCGCCAGCACACTGCGCGGTGAGGTGCTCAGCGCTGCGACGCTTAACACGTCAACATTATCTGGGTACCAGGTTAGATCTTCCTCTGTCAGTAAAAGGGCGGTTTTACCGCGATTGCAGCGGTATTCATCGCCATCACGCTGTTCCGGCTTCGGCCACTGAATCTCTGTCTTCTGCAGCGCTTTCGCGGGCAAATCTTCCTGCACTTGATGGGCCTTGGAGACCAATCGATTCAGCCCAAGCTCTTGATCGCTGCGCCCGGTAAGGCGCTCTTCAGCGCAGGTCCGAATGTTTTTCGCTGTGGCCAAGTAGGTCTTGCCCTGTGTGTGAAGACCAGCCACCCACCGCCACCCTAGGGTGTTACTAGCGGGATCCCCATCAAGCAAGTGACGCACGAAGAAGTCTGCCCCCAACTGCCAGGGCAATCTCAAGGTAAAGATCCATATTGACGCAAACCACATTCGCGCGTGGTTGTGCAGATACCCAGTCTGTTTCAGTTCCACGCACCACTCGTTGAACAGAGGAATGTCTGTGGTACCCGATAGCGCACGCTCATACTGTTCCCCTGTCCACTTGTCTTGCTGGGTATGACTGAGGCTCCGGGGTAACTGCCGCTGATACTCTGGCCACAAAAGACCGCGGTGCTCAAGCCACCCTTTCCAATAACCCCGCCAAAACACCTCTTGAACAAACTTGAAAGCGGCGCTCTCAGAGTGCTCGGACAGCACCGCCTCTAAAACCTCCGTTTCCTCAATCATGCGGTGACGCAAATAAGGCGACAGGACAGACACATTGACGTGATGACCCACGCCACGATCTGCGTTTCGATGGGTTTGATAAGCCCTTCCGGCACTGGCGATGAAACCTTCAAGGCGCTTGCGAGCAACCTCGCGACTACAGTCCAGCGGCCAATCAAGGCCTGCAGAGGCTTCCCATTCGGATCCGGCATGCTGATCGCCCAAGGTCATTTGCTGCATATTCTTTTCTCCGTGTCCCTCAGCGTTCTCAATTAAAATCTGTGCGTTTTTCTCAACCTGTACTTTGGGCAGCAATCCGTTGTTCCGCTGACTAAGTTTCAATTATGTCCAACATGATGCCCTTGGCCACTGAGACAAAACCGCACCCAGCCTCAGTTTTTTGACGAGGGAGCGACAGTTTTCCACCTACTTTAGGATCAAGCATCTAGCGATTTAAGGAATCTCCCATGCAGCACGCACACTGGCACTTCAGGCCCGAACAAGGCGGACACGTATCCTTGAATGCGCTGGGTATGCAGCCGGTGGATCCGGTGGCTTATCGCATGAACGACGTCTGGGGTTACGACGATGATGAGCTGCCAACAGAACCCTTTGATATTGAAATTAGAATTCAGGCCGCCACGGTGCTGGAGGGATTGGAGATTTTTGCTCGAGCCGTGCAGGGCTACATGCAAGAAAATTTCGGTAGCTACGCCAGAGAACAATTTTTGGAGCGCCTGGAATGGCGGGATGATTACGCCGAAGTCCGAACCTGCCAGATCATCATGGAGGGATAAGCTCAATGGGACGGACTGAGCCGAATCAAGACATGCTCAGCCGCAGCCGCCGCTAGGGTCTCGGTATCCGGTGTACCGTCAACCATTTTCACGCCGGCAAAAAACGCGCTGATCGCACTGGCCCGGCAAAATGCGCCAAGGGCGCCCTGAATAGCGTCAGGGTCCGCCCTGACGACCTCCACCGCGACCCGCTGTCTTTGGCCCTTCCAGCTCACCTCAATAACAGCGGCTTCAATCAGGTTTTTCCACCAGACCCCGCTGACATCGGTCATGCAGAGGAGGGTCTGGGTGCTGTCATCCGCCACAAGATAGCTGACGGGAATGGCATATCCCTTGCCTGAGCGGCGGCCAACAAATCGCAGCAGCAGCACCTGATGAGAGAACAGCCGGTGTAGAGGTGTCTCAGACAAGCCGGCCACTACAGTGTTCACCAAACGAAACAGCCTTTTCACAAACGGTGCACCATCCCAACATTGACCTAAGAAACCGCAGCTAGCTTGTCCTGCTTGAGGTGAACGTTAGGCGAATTAAATGCCCCCACGCTTCACGACGCCTTCACGAACCAGAAGGCACCCTGCGCTAATGAATGCAATCGAATCGATCAAACAAGACCTCAAGCCCAAGTTCGAGGACTTACTGCTCCACCTCAACGCAACAGAGCAAATGGCGGCATCGGGCTTCTTCACCAAACTATTCGTCGATCTAAATGACGTGACCGGTGAAGAGCAGTTGCTTGAGCTATTTATCGAGCTATCGACCACGGCCTTCTTGGGCATTTCCTTCGACGCCATTGCCCTAGATCAAATTGACGATATTCTAATGACCGCAGAACAAATCTCCCAGACCTTCGCCATTACCGACGAGCACCCCCAATAGGTCTATTGAGCCCTGAACATCGGTAGGATTGCACTGATTACCGTTTTAGATCCATATGCTATGGATATTGTCCTGACATTCTCATAGGGTGAGACGCCTTCGCTGGGGGGTTTGAGTGAAAGCAGCACAGTTTTTGACAATCGACGGTGAATTCGCCATGAAACGCGGCTCACTGATCACACCATCAATCGCGTTTGAGACCTGGGGAAGTCTGAACCCCAACGCAGACAACGCAATTCTAATCTTTACCGGCCTCTCCCCGTCGGCCCACGCAGCTTCGTCTCCTAAGGACCCATCTGCGGGTTGGTGGGAGGATATGATTGGACCCGGCAAGCCATTGGACAGTGATCGCTACTTTATCATCTGCGTCAATTCCTTGGGCAGCTGCTTCGGCAGCACGGGCCCTGCGAGCACCAATCCCGAGACAAACGAGCCGTATCGACTCAGCTTCCCGGTTCTGACCGTAGAAGATATTGCTAACAGCGCCACTCATATCCTCGACCACATCGGCATTGATCAACTGCATACGGTCATCGGGCCATCCATGGGCGGCATGACCGCCCTATCTTTTACCTTGAACCACGCCAATCGCTGTCGTCGTCTACTGTCCATTTCCTCTGCTGCCAGAGCGTTGCCACATGCCATTGCTTTACGCTCGCTACAGCGGGAGATCATCCGCCGAGATCCTCTGTGGCAAGACGGTAACTACGACCCCGCCGGTCACGGACCGGAAACGGGCATGCGCCTTGCCCGTAAACTCGGGATGATCAGTTATCGCTCAGGGGAAGAGTGGGCAGACCGCTTTGGTCGAGAAAGAGCACCAGACTTCACCGAAGCAGACACCCTCTTCGGCATCGACTTCGAGGTGGAATCCTATCTGCAAACCCACGCAGATCGGTTCATTGGCACCTTCGACGCCAATTGTTATCTGTACCTTTCGCGGGCAATGGATTTGTTCGATGGCTTAGACCATGGCGGCAGTTTGTCTGCGAGTTTCAATGACCTGCGCTTGGAATCAGCCATGGTCATTGGCGTAGACACCGACGCCTTGTTCCCGCTGTCCCAGCAGCAAGAGCTGGCAGACGCGTTGCAGGAAAAAGTTCCGGAGGTGGTGTTCAGCGCCCTGGATAGTATTCAAGGCCATGACTCGTTTTTGGTGGACATGGATCGATTTCGCCCAGCTATTGCGGCGTATTTCTAGAGTCCAGGCGCTTTAGCGCCCTAGCAAGATAGTCCTATGTGCTAAACGAGCTGCCAGTGACTTGCTTCCCGAAGTTCGCCTATCACCGCACCGTGTATTCCCGCCTCTCTCAGGGCGTGGATGCAGTCTTCAACCCGATCTGGAGCAACACAGGCTAATAAGCCACCCGAGGTTTGGGGGTCGGCCAGCAAGGCCAAACGATTAACGTCCAAGTCCGGCGCCAGCCGATAGTCAGCAAGGGCTTGGGCATTTGCTTGTGCGATGGAGCTACGCACGCCACTGCCAGCTAGGGTCAAGGCGCCAGGCAGCAACGGCACTTTGTCCAGCCACAGGTTCACGCCACAGCCGCTGGCTCTGAGCATTTCACCTAAATGACCAATAAGGCCGAAGCCCGTGACATCGGTGAGCGCCTTAACCCCATGTGCCTGAAGCACCGCCATGGCGTGTTGGTTACTGGTATCCATACTCTCCATGCAGGCACTAACGGCACCGGGTTCATGCAGCCCGCGCATGGCCCCCGCCAAAATAACTCCTGTCCCGATAGCCTTGGTCAGTACCACCTTATCTCCGACAGCTCCGCCACTCTTGGTCAGCGTCGCCGGGCCTGGCGTACCCGTCACCGTGAGCGCCATGCTCAGCTCCGCACCCTCGGCTGAATGCCCGCCTACCAGGGGTGTATCTGCAGCATTCAGCACATCCACAGCACCACTGAGAAGCTGGTAGAGGTCCTCCTCCATCATACGCTCAGACATCAGGGGCACAGTCACCAAGGCTAGGGCCGATGCGGGCCTAGCCCCCATGGCGAACAGATCATTCAGACTGTGGTGAGCACAGATACGACCAAAGCGGTAGGGATCGTCGACCATGGTGCGAAAGCCGTCCACACTCATCACCGTACTGCCGCCGCGGTGCATAACCAAAGCCGCATCGTCACCCATACCAAGGGTCACGTGATCTGCCTTTTGTTCGGGTAGCCGCGCCAACACCCGGCGCAAAGGGTCTGCCGCCAGCTTGGCACCACAA
Source organism: Gammaproteobacteria bacterium (assembly GCA_038151515.1). Classification (GTDB taxonomy): domain Bacteria; phylum Pseudomonadota; class Gammaproteobacteria; order Pseudomonadales; family Azotimanducaceae; genus UBA4421. The sequence continues at coordinate 36,121 of JAYOVN010000015.1, forward strand.
CCGCCGCAGCGCATGCCATCCTCTGGTAACTCGTCAGCCAAACCCTCGGGCAACGTCACGTGTGAACTGTCCATTTGTGGTAACTGAGTGAACCGGGCCATAAAACGACGGTCGATCCAGTCTTTGAGGCGCCAAAATACCCTGCCACTGAGCGCGAAAGGCCCTTTCGTGGCGATGGCGCTGGGTTGTTCCGGTGTGCCCGTACCAATCAGCGTCAGGAATGATGTTTGGGGACGAAACCGGGCACTAAAAGAGTTAAGAGCCAATCCCTGAATCGCCGATGCCAAATTGCGAGACAAGGTAGGCGCCGCTCTGACCGCATAAACCCCAGCCTTCGGTCGCTGCCGGTCTTGCAGGTGGGCAACATCGCCGGCGGCAAAAATACGCTCATCGTTCAAGCTTCGCAGATGCGCATCTACCCGACAAAATCCCCGGTCATCACAATCCAAACCAGATGCACGTATCCAGTTTGGCGCCCTGACATCGGTGACCCAAAGCAGATGATCCACTCGGACGGAAGCACCATCGTCTAACTGCACCTCGAGAGTTCGAGGACCTGTTTGGTCCGAATCGGATGCTGGGTTCTCGAGCGGTTCTTGATCCAACATAGAGGACGCCGACTGTACTCGGTTCGGCAGGTAGACAATGTCCTGCTTTTCTAGCTCGTGACGCACAAGGTCAGCAGCCCTTCTGCTAAGTCCGGGTAACAGGATCGGGCCAATCAACGAGATCGAGGTACTAATCGGCAATGCAGCCCGGCAGGCCATAGCTATTTCTACCCCTCCCGCACCAGCACCAACAATGCCCAGCTCAGCCCCTGAATCGTCACTCGCAATACGCTGACGTAACCTTGGCCAGCGCTGAATGAACTCGTGAATTGGCTTCACCGGTATGCCAGGCATTCCCTTGAGGTCTGGCTTCGCACCACAGTTTAAGGACAACAGGTCATAACTCATGGCCGGCCGCCCCTGTAACAGCACCTGCTGATTCTGACGATTAAGGCCCGTAACCTGAGCACAAATAAATCGAGCATTGGCAAACCGGCACAGGGGTTCCAAGGGAATTAACATGTCTTGGGTGCTGTAGTACCCGGCGATATAGCCGGGCACCATGCCCGAGTACGGGGCCACATCTTGATCCGAAATCAGTGTCAGACGCACCCCGGAAACCGGGTTCATCGCGAAGTGCTTTAGTACTTGCACGTGACTGTGGCCGCCGCCAACCAACACTAGGTCGCGAACGACAGGAGACATGGGCTGCATTGTCGTCAGATCGCCTTCTCTCGCCGCTGACCCAACTAAATAACGCCCTGACTTTCCATACTGGCGATGTCCGCGTCTGAGTAGCCAAGTTCGGCAAGAACTTCCTTACTGTGTTCTCCTAGTCCCGGCGCCGGTCCCGGAGGGCAACTGGCAAGGCCATCTATGTTAAGCGGGTGTTTGATTACCCCTGGCATGCCTACTTCCGGGGTCGGTGTCAGGGTCATGGGATTTGCAAGGACCTGCGGGTCCTGGGTGAGTTCAGAGACCTTACCGACCAAGGCCACAGGTACCCCAACCTCGGTCAACGCAGTCATCCAGTAGTCCGAGGGTTGGGTTATCAGGGCCTCGCGCATGGCTTGGACCAGTACATCACCGTTCATCACGCGATTTTCGGCGTCCATAAAGCGCGGATCCAAAAGCAGCTCGGGTCGCCCGATCAGAGTGAAGAGCATGTCCACCTCTTCATCGGTTCGAACCATGCTGAATTGCAACCAACGTCCGTCGGCCGCCTCGTACATTAACCGGGTGAACAAACGCGCTGCCAAATGGTGGTACAGCGTGAAGTCCGCCTCGGCAAATACCCCTTGGGCAATGCAGGAAGCTGACCACATACCATTTGCCAGCAGGGAGGTATGGACATGACTGCCTTTCCCCGTTCGCTGGCGCGACAACAGCGCCGTCACGATGGATGCGTAGAGGCTGACGGCTGTAGGGTGGTCGCCCATCCCCGGTATCGCCGGTGCCGGATCGGCTCCCGGTGCGCGTACCAGATCCATAAGTCCGGAGCGTCCCCAATAGGCTACCAGATCAAAGCCCTCACGATCTCGCTCTGGGCCGTCCTCTCCGTAGGCGGTTAGTGAGGCGTAAATCAGATTCGGGTTAATTTGTGCCAGGTCCTCGTAGGTCAAACCCCACTGTCTGCGCATGGCCTGGGGCGTATTGGTGATGTATACGTCACTCTGCGCCACCATTTGCTGGAGAACCTTCCTGCCTTGCTCGGTTTTCAGGTTCAGCGCAATGGAGCGTTTGTTGCGATTGTCCATCTCCCAAGTGTAGTTGACGTCGCTGGTGGGCGACGACGGCATCAAGGCAAAATTGCGATAGCCATCACCGGCTTCTGGCGGCTCAACCTTGATCACTTGGGCACCAAAATCCGCAAGCATCGTGGCGGCTACCGGCGCCGCAATCCAGCTGCTCATGTCGATGACTTTCAAATCCCCAAACAACAGTTCTTCACTCATGGACTCTCCCCTTCCCACTTTTTTACATCGAACCTTTCTGCGTTAAACGTCTCCGGGTTGAACCGATTAGCCGTCCAGTACCGCGTTCCAATCGGCGACCTGTTCAACACTGGCCAGTAACTCAGTAGCGTCACCCTCGATGGTGACGCTTACGATGTTGTCCCCCTGACCGATGGCGTTAACGACCTCTTGATCCGAGTCACTTTGCACAGCACCAAAAATGGTGTGGGCGTCGTCTAACCAAGGCGTCGCAACGTGAGTGATAAAAAATTGTGAACCATTAGTGCCTGGACCCGCATTGGCCATGGAGAATTTGCCCGGGGCATCGTGTCGCAGACTGGGGACAAACTCATCGGCAAAGCGGTAACCCGGCCCGCCGGTTCCAGTACCTTGAGGACAGCCGCCCTGAATCATGAAGTCGTTAATGACTCGGTGAAAAGAAATTCCGTCGTAGAACCCTCGCTGGGCCAAGTTAACAAAATTGGCCACCGTCATTGGCGTTTGTTCCGGATACAGATCCAAGCGAATTGTTCCTTGATTGGTTTCCATCACCGCTACTAAAGACATGGGTTCTCCTAATAAAAAATTACGTCTTGACCGTGACACCAACAACGGCTGCCACAAGGTTCGCTACCTTATACCAGCAGCCCTAAAGGAGCACCCCTGTTAAGAAAGTTGTGGCCGGCTAGCCCACCCAGCGGTTCTAAACCACCTCAATCCCCTTGGGCCATATGCTGCTGCAAAAAGGTTTGAAAAACTTCCGTGGCCAACTGCAGGTCGGGTTCTTGCTTCCAGCGGTCAATGCGCTGGGCCTGAGGCTGCAGCGTCGCCAGTCGATCTGAGGAAGAAGCCGGATGATAGGTATCGTTGCCATCCAAGATCAGCATAGGGCCTGAAAGTCCCTGCACATCACCCTCAGTCATGCACATAAAGGTCAGGTCATTTTCCAGCATACGAGCGCGCATGGATTCCAGCAGATGGCTTGGATAACGCTGAGGGTCCAATGCCTGCAGCGACTCGGACCAACCGTTGAACATGTCGAGAAACTCCTGGTAGTTGTTGTCACGACCAATGGTCTGCATCACCACGCTGGCTGTTACCCGCTCCGGCGCGGCCTTCAATAGATTCAAAATATAAGGACCACCGATACACATACCAACCACTGCGAATTTCTCATGGCCTAGGTGCGACATCAGGGCCAACTGATCTTCGGTATAGGTATCCCACGTGTGATCGGCTTCTATGGGACCGGTAGAGGCTCCGGCATTTCGCTGATCCATGGCAACGACCTGAAAATGCGGACTCAACAACGCCACTGGATCCAGAGGGCTGTTCCGCCACATGCCACGTTCAGAGCGCAACCCGCCGGGAGCGATCAGCAACACCGGCTGGCCGCTACCGTGAACCTCATAAGCCAATTGAATGTCACCACGAATGAATTCCGACATCTGCTTTTCCTTTGTTTTGTTCAACGTTCGTAAATCTTAGGCACAAAAAAGCCAGCGTGACGCTGGCTTTTTGAGTTTCGCCACTCTGCTAGTGGGGATGCAGCACCACCTGCATCTCGGTATATCCATGCACAAAATTCGACGGCACTAACTCGGGTTCGCCAATCACTTCCACCATGTGGAAGCGCTTTTGTACCTCTTCCCACAAAATGCGCAACTGCATTTCGGCCAGTCGGTTGCCCATGCAGCGATGCACACCAAAGCCAAATGACAGGTGCTGACGCGCCTTGGGACGGTCGATAATGAACTCATTTGGGTTCTCGATAGAACGCTCATCACGATTGCCGGACAGGTACCACATAATGACCTTATCGCCGGCCTTGATAGTTTGACCGCCCAGCTCATAGTCTCTATTCGCGATGCGGCGCATGTGCGCCAGCGGCGTCTGCCAGCGGATGATCTCGGAGACCATGTTGGGGATCACGGCGGGATTATTTCGCAACTTGGCATACTCGCCTGGGTTCTGATTTAACGCCCAGACACCACCGGTCATGGAGTTTCGCGTTGTATCGTTGCCGCCCACAATAAGGAGAATGAGATTGCCCAAGTACTCTTGGGGAGACATGTCCTTGGTGGCTTCACCATGTGCCAGCATGGACACTAAATCATTGCTCTCGCCACGCGCTGCTCTCTCGTTCCACAAGTTCGTGAAGTACTCTAGGCATTCGTACAGCTCAGCCTGCCGCGCCTCCTCACTCTCCACGATGCCGGACTCTTCATCGCCGGTTGCCACATCGGACCAACGAGTTAGCTTGCGTCGATCCTCAAAGGGAAAATCAAACAAGGTGGCCAACATTTGGGTTGTCAGTTCAATCGACACCCGATCAACCCAATCGAACTGCTCGCCCACGGGTAACTCGTCCAGAACTTTCTGGGTTCGAGCCCGAATGGTCTCTTCCATCAGCTTGAGGTTCGCCGGTGCCACCGAGCCTTGAACGGTCTTGCGCTGGTCATCGTGTATCGGTGGGTCCATGGCAATAAACATAGGCAGCGGGAAGTCTTCTTCTGGTTCAACAATCGTAATAGCGGGTTCAGAAGAAAAATCTTGCCAGTTGCCGTCGACTTCCATGATGTCTTTATAACGCGTAACGGACCAATAGGGCCCGAACTCGGAATCCTTGCAGAAATGAACCGGCGCTTCGTCCCGAAGCCGCTCAAAGAACGCCATCTTCTTGTCTTCAATCCACAGGCTACGTTGGGCTATGTCGATATCTTCTAGAGCCAGATCCTCGGGATCAAACTCCGCCATATTGATTGTTGGGGCTTCACTCATTAGAACTGGAACTCCGGTAAGTCGACGATGAGTCCGTCAAGTTCATCGGTGACAGTCATTTGGCAAGAAAGGCGAGAGCTTTGCTCGCGCTCAGGGTTTAAATCCAGCATGGAGTCTTCCGCATCGTTGGGAGCGCCTACCTTTGCCAACCAATCACCATTTACCATGACATGACACGTTGCACAAGAACACTCACCGCCACAATCTGCATCAATGCCCGGAACCAAGTTGTCCATCGCTGCCTGCATGACCGATTGGCCGACCTCGGCATCCACAGTGTGCTGGGTACCATTGTGTTCAATAAACGTAATCTTCGGCATTCGAGTGCTCCTTTTTGTATCTCGGATTTATCGCGGTTTTATCGCGGTCGTTTTGCGATTGCGTCGTTTGCATACCGCAGTTTTATTTTGGGTTTTTCGTTTTTTAACTAGATCGGCTTTTTAGCTTTATCGCTTTTAGCTTTTTTCCTTTGGGCGCATCCATTCAACTTCCGTTGCGAACTAGGCCGCTAGCCGTATCACAGACTCGTGTTACACGTCGGCTAAGCGCTACTCTTCCCTAGGCCGAGATACTACCCTGATTTACCAACAAACCAACAGGCTTGGGGCTCAGTTCTTGGATGCGAATCACGTTATTAACTGATTAATTTTCAAGGCTAAGGCAATGTCCTTGTCCGTAACCTGGTTACCTGCATCGTGGCTTGTCAGGCGAATTTTTACGGTACGGTAAACGTTGGACCATTCCGGATGGTGGTTAGCTGTCTCTGCCAGCATGGCGACCCGAGTCATAAACGCGAAAGCTGCAGAGAAGTCGGCAAACTGGAACTCTCTGTTTAAGGCATTGTCTTCTTCCAACCAGTGATCGGGGGTTTGCATGGGCAGATGCTCCTAAAGATATTGTCGGCAACGGTGCGCCACCGGCCGGATCAACAGACTATCACTCTTTACACTGGGTCAAATGGCCTAAACTCGGCACCTTCGACTGGCGGTCGCTAGAAAAAGCGACTGGCTCTCGGCTGCGGCCTAGCTTCTTCTTACTGCGACACTGGGTTAACGTGCAGACAGAGCTTCACACGATTAGGTCACCATCATGGAAATTACCGAGCACCGCATCACCACGCCTCGCCACAGCACATTTTATCGAGCCTGCGGTCCCGAAGATGGCCCACTAGTGATCATGACCCATGGTTGGCCCGAGCTGTCCATCAGTTGGCGCCATCAGCTGCTCCACTTAGGCCAACTGGGATATCACGCCATTGCGCCAGATATGCGCGGCTACGGGGGCTCCACTGTCTACAACACCCATGAAGCCTACAGCCAAAGGGAAATCGTCAAGGACATGGTCGAACTGATCGACGCGTTGAAGGCCCAGCAGGCCGTCTGGATTGGACATGACTGGGGCTCTCCGGTTGCTTGGAATATGGCCCTACATCACCCAGATCGGGTAGCCGCTGTCGCAAGCCTATGCGTCCCTCTTGGGTTCGTAGGCAATCCAGAGCATATGGAACACAGTATCGATCGCACCCTATACCCTAAGGATGAATACCCCGTGGGCCAATGGGATTATCAGCTGTTCTACTACGAAAACTTCGCCGAGGCCCAAGCCGAAATGGAACAGAACCCTGAGCGCGTGGTGAAACTGCTATTTCGTAAGGGAGATCCAAGTGGGCGGGGCCAACCCGCGGGCACCGCGTCCACCCGTAAAAACAAGGGGTGGTTCGCGCCCTTGGGCGGCATACCAGACATGCCGCTGGACCCAGATGTCGTCAATGAAAACGATATCGCAACCTATGCCAAACATCTGACCCAAAACGGTTTCTTTGGCCCCAACTCGTGGTACGTGAATGGCAAAGACAATCAAGCCTACCTTGACGCCAAGGCCGGTCAGGACCTGTCCATGCCCGTTCTCTTTGTCCATGCAACCTATGACTACGTTTGCGACACCACCACCACAGACTTTGCCGAACCTATGCGTCAGCGGTGCCCTAATCTGACCGAGCAGCGAATCGACAGTGGTCACTGGATGGCACAAGAAAAACCGAGAGAACTGAATGCCATACTTGAAGACTGGCTTCCCGGGCAGGCCAATTATCCGGCCAAGGGCTAGTCAGCGACCAAGCGCTTCAATGGGGCAGAGCGTCCGCCGACGAACGCGGCTTCGAAGGAACGGGTAGGCTAAAACCGTTCTGCTGGTTGCCTTGAGACTCAGCCAGAGTTTTGTCCCGGGCTTCCTCTCGATTTTTAGAGGCTTACATCAGTTTAATGCCTTACCCAAGGCCTCCAAATGACTGTGGATATAGCGCTGGGTCAGTGGACTGTCTGGCACCCACTGGAATGCGTGACAGGCCCCAGGCAAAACCACTAGCTCGGTTGCAATGCCTTCAGCCATCAACCGCTGGGCGTAGTCTATGTTCTCGTCCCGGAATAAGTCCAAACCCACCGTAAACATCCAAGTCGGCGGCAAGCCTTTCACACTATCCACTCTGGCAGGCACAAACGGCGCTTGAGCCGGCATATCGCCCAGATAGCAGGACCACCCAAACTCATTACAGTGCCGATTCCAAACAAACTCGCCCACCAAGGGGTCTCCCGGTGCGGCGTCAGTGCCTGTTCTATCATCGAGCATCGGATAGGTCAGGTGCTGATGGCAAATAGCGAACTCCCCTAGGTCTCGAGCATGAATCGCTAGAGCTGCCGCTAGCCCGCCCCCGGCGCTTTCACCGCCGATGGCGATGCGCTGTCTGTCGATACCAAGAGCATCAGCCCGCTGGTGCAGCCAGCCCAGAGCCGCGTAGCAGTCGATAAGGGGTGCTGGTACCGGATGCTCTGGCGCTAAACGGTACCCTACCGTCAGAACCACCACGCCCAGCTGAGCCGCGATCCGCGTATTCATAGCATCGGAGCCTTCGATGCTCCCGGCAACGTAGCCACCGCCATGAATGTGCAGGTAAGCCGAAGAAGCCTTGGCATCAAGCGGTGAGTAAAGTAGGCACGGCACATCGAAGTCCGGGCCAGGGATGGTAATGGCCTCCCTTTTGACGCCTTGGGCCTTGGCGTCGCCGAGTACCACAGCCGCGAGGCCTCGGTCGCGAAAGCGCTGAAGGTTCTCAAGGCTAAATTGAAATGGCGGCGCAAATTCCAGCAAGGGAAACAAAGACGGGTCTAGTAGGTGTTTGGTCGACATGGGCTTCCTCAACATTTTTAACACTATGCCGAGGTCACAAAGGAATTGGAATGCGGGTTTTCGGCTGCCAGATGCTGGCGAAATTACGTTCCCGTGGTGGCGAGGTTACCCACTGCCACGAGAACGAATCCCTAACCGGTAGAGGCTTTGCCGATCATAGCCTCCACTGAACGCTCAATCGAGCGTTGATTTCTTCGCCAACACTGGCCTGATGCGTACTGTGCGCGTTCGGGTAGAAGACCTCATCGGCAAGGTTGTCGATGTTGAACTGCACTAGGAGGTCATCTGACACATCGTAATAAACCGCTGCGTCGATTCTTGTATAGCTTGGCAACCTCGCGGAGTTTGAGTTGTTGATAAAGCTATCATCTTGGTAGGAGACACCTAAACCCAGGCCGAGCTGAGGGGTGACCTGATAGGTGCTCCATAGCGAGAATGTGTTCTCAGGTAGTTCTCTGGGGCGCAATCCGGTGGGCCCGGTCTGATCAACTTGCTCACCATCAAGGTACCCGTAGGATGCTGTCAGGCTCCAGTAATCATTGAGTTGACCCTGCAACTGGATTTCAAAACCATCAATTGAAGAGTCGACGACAACCAGCTTCGACGCATCGCTATCGTCCACTTCCGGGGAGCTCTTGTCTGTCTCGAACACCGCTGCTGAAAGCGACAACCGATTACTCAAGTTCCACTTTAGCCCAAGCTCTAGGCTTTCGAAGGTGTTTGGGTCCAGCTTGTCGTTGTTACCGTTTATATTCGCGAACTGTTCACCACTTCGTGGAAGAAAGGACTCGCTGTAGCTAACGTAAATAGACACGTTGTCTTGGGGTTTGTAGATCAAGCCCGCCCGAGGAGAAATTTCATCGTCTTTTCGGCTTCTGACCTCGCCGGCTTTGATGTTGTTGACACTGATGTCAAATTCGTCATAACGAGCGCCGATAACGGCAATGAAGTTCTCGCTTAGCTGGATCTCATCCTGCACAAACAGCGATACGACATCGATATCAACATGAGTATCGTCATTTAAATTCGAAGTGAAGTCGTTTCGGGTTGGCAGACCCGCTGCATTCACACCCACACCGCCGGATAGCGCCAAGGGCGTGCCTGCCGTGAGGGAGAAGGACTCCTTGTCACTCATAGAGGTATCGAAATACGTATTGAAGCGATCTTGGTTTGAGGCGGTATCCATGACCTCAAAGCCAGCCAGCACTGTGTGAACGGTATCACCGAGCTGCAACTCGCTGACAATGTTGCCAGCAAGCTGCAGGTTTTCGCGTTGAGTCGTGTCCACATAACCATCGAGGGTTACCTGATTAGGCGTTGCGGCTTGGTCGTACTTGGCCGCGTAGAAGTTTTGATAGAGCTTGTCGTAGTCGCCGTAAAAGACGCTGAAGTTGGCTTTCATCGTCTCTGAAAAGCGATGCTGTACCATCGCTTTGAGAACATGGGCCTCTAATTCAGTGGTGTTGAGTTCCGGGTCCCCAAAGACAGTATCTTTCAGCGCTTTGATTGGTAACCCGTTGGTACCCGTGGGAATGCCGCGATCGATAAACCGCTCGTGGTCGATGTACTCGTAATAAAGATCTAGGGTCGTCGCGTCGGATAGTCGAATCTTAGCGGTTGGATTCACCCCAAACTGGTCACCATCAAAAAAATCTCGATGGTTTTCCAAGCTCTCATAGTAGGCGTTAACTCTCACAGCGGAATCAGAGCCAGTATTCATATTGCGATCAACCTGGAGAGATACTCCGCCAAACGTATCAGCGGCAATACCTAAGTCAGTGAAGTTTTCGCCCAACACACCCTTCTTGGTCACTCTGTTGAGCACGCCACCAGTTCCACCGCGGCCAAACAACAACGCATTCGGGCCTTTCAGAACCTCAACCTGCTCCAGATTGTAGAGCGGGCGGTAGTATTGGACATCGTCCCGAACCCCATCAATGAAAAAGTCTGCTGTAGAGCGAACCCCTCGAAAAACAACGGAATCCCTGTGGCCCTCACCCTGAGACGTATTCAGACCGGGTACGTGATTCACAATATCGCCAATACTCGTGAAGCCGCGCCGTTGAATCTCTTCGCTGCCAATAACAAAGACACTCTGTGGCACATCAATGATTGGAGTCGGTGTTTTAAGGGAAGTAATTTGGTCCTGGAACAGCACTTCGCCAAGAACTAAGACTTCTTCCATTTGCCCATGGGATCGATTCGCCGCATCGTCGGCGATTGCGGCCACTGCGCTCATCGCCAAGCACGATGCCATGCCTAACATCCGTTTTTTCATTTGGTTCTCCTTGTTGAGGCGCGAACATTAATGAGATTGATTCTCATTTGCAAATG
>JAYOVN010000016.1:0-40831 GCA_038151515.1 Gammaproteobacteria bacterium
CAACACTCTGGCCGGGCTTGTAGAGGGAGCTACCCAAGCCGAATCCGGTGGCCCCCGCTGACCAGTACTCGGCCATGTTGGTGCTGTCAATTCCGCCGACGGGAATTAACGGAATCTCCACTGGTACGACCGCTCGCCAACTGCGGAGTATGGCGGGAGTAATCATTTCCGCCGGAAACGCTTTGATGCCGTGAGCCCCTGCATCTAAGGCCGCGAAGACCTCGGACGGTGTGGCTGCACCGGGAACCGCGGCTAGTTCCGCTTCCACTGCGGCCTTTATGACCGCGGGATTGGTATTGGGTGCCACGATAAGCGCACCACCGTGGTCTTTGACCTGGTGTACCGATGGCACATCCAGCACGGTGCCTGCGCCCACTAACATGGTGTCACCCACCGCGTCGGCAATTCGCCGGATGCTTTGGAGTGGCTCAGGCGAGTTGAGCGGCACCTCAACGATGCGTATGCCGGCGGAAAACAGGGTTTGAGCAACAGGCCCAGCTTCTTCCGGGGTGATACCGCGCAAAATCGCGATCAGTGGTAGCTCGTCTAGGTAGCGCTGCAGGGAGGTAGTCAAATTCATCTCTCCAGTGGCTGAGGTTTGATCACAGATTACAGGTGTTTGGCGATTAGCGAGGCACCTTGGGCGGTGGCCAGCTGGGCGTCCACAGTGGCGCAATCATAGCCCAGTGTCGTCAGGGCAAGCTGATAACGACCGGCCAATGTCGGGCTGGCAACGATGCCGATGGATGCCTCTCGATCTGGTGCCTGAGAACAAATGTCATGACCGATCAAAATGCCTGACAAATACGCAGCGCCCTGAGTCTTGGCATGGGTACCGCTTAGCTGCAGTGATCGGACACTGAATAAATGATGGAGTAGACCGCCTGCTTTCTGGCTGGTGGCTAGGCCGCGTAAAAAGTCAGCCTCGCTATCTTCCGGGTTTTCCGCCAGGTCCTGTGGCGCGATCGATAGGGCGAGTAGGGAATGGCGCTGGGTTAGGTCAAAAAACTCTCCCACCATGCTGGTAGAAAAGTGGGTGATTTCTGCCCCGGCTTCGATCCACTTGTTGTGGGTGCCTGGGAAACACCAACGCTGGGGCTGAGGGCGGCCTTGGGCCGCGAGTAGCCGCTGGGCGCCGAAGAACTGCACCTCTTCACCACGCATAACATCGTGTAGCCCTGCAGCTCCTTGGCCTGAAACGCCGGGCAGTATCCAAGCGCCACCAAAGCCAAACCCCTCTATGGCGCGAGCAGCCGCTGCCAGAGCCCTTGGGCTCGCGGGGCAGGGTAGGTGGGGTACCTCCATCCACCCGCTTGGACTGCCAACCATGCCGCTGAGAATGGTTCTGATTTGCGGTGACTTTTCCAGCCACGGCTGAATGAGACGGCTCAGACAGGCGCCGAAGTCTGTTGGTTTGCTCAACAAGCCCTGATCGCTGTCGATCTGATCAAGAATTGTTCCCTGCGGATCGATCAAGGAAGCGCGTAGATTGCTGGTGCCCCAATCAACGCTGATCAATTGTTCCGTTGCATCTGCTTCTGACATGGGAAATCTCGGTCTGTGCTAGCGCAGGGGTGCGACGTCGGTGAGTCCCAGTCGCAGCTTGCCCAAGCTCTCGTAGGCGGCATCGCTGACCATTAAATGAGACTGGGCGGTGTAAAGGTCTCTTAGAATGCGCTGCATGGGATTATCCAGCATCACCGCGCTGCCACCGGCGTATCGAAACAAAGAACTGGTTACGGCAATGGCCTCGTCTGTGCACAGAACCGAAGCCGCCCGGGCTTCAGCCTGAAGGGCAATTGGGGCTTCCCCCTCTTGGCTGGCATCAAATAAACGCTCCAGCACGTCGACCATCAACAGCTTGCCCGCTCGCAAACGAAGTTCGCCCTCTGCCACCGCACGCTGAAAAATTTCTCGATCGGCGATACTAACTCCGGCGCCATAGCCCCGCTTTTTTTCCACTGCTGACTCCGTGAGGGTTTGCAGCGCCAGTTGCCCCAAAGCAAGGGCGAAAACCGCGTGCTCGTTGCTGGCGAAACCGTAGCCCATGTTATAAATCGCGCCTCCCCGTAGCCGTCCCGGGGCGGTGACCGCAAAGTGACCGGGCACAAAAATATCGTCTAGAGCATAGTCGGAACTGCCGCTGCCATTGATTCCAAGGGCATGCCAGTTGTCGATCACCTGCACCTGCTCTCGGGGCACAACGGCAGTAACCAGACCGGACTTGTCGGCCTTAAGTGCCGGTACCACAACATAGTCTGCTTGTTGGACACCGCTGCCCCAAGCCCACTGACCGGTAATTCGATAACCGCCCTCAACTTCAACGGCGCTGCCTCCGGGTTTTAGGCTGCCGGCCATAATTGGGAACTTACCTGAGGCGAGCATTTCTTCTATTGCACGATCACTAAGGACACTCAATGCCCGTCCGCTGACGGTGGCCGTAATAAACATCGACCACGCTGCCGCGGAGTCGATGAGGGTGACCGCCTCCACGATGGTCATTTGGTCCACAGGGTGTATCTCTGCACCTCCCACTTCCCGCGGACTTTTCATCATCAGTAGGTCGCTGTCGCGCATAGCGGCGACGACTTCAGGAGCCAGCCGCCGGTGGTTTTCAGAGCTATTTTTATGCTCGGCAACAATGGGCCGGACTTTTTCAACGGACTCGAGCAGCAAGGCGCACAAGGCATTGCGATCCGTTGGAAAGATCCTTGTCTGGGAGGGGCTGGCTTCCGTCATTCGAGGCGTAAGGTTCCTAAGGTTGCTGTTTTTGGTCTAGGCGTTCGTTCTGAGCGAGATTGCCAAAGGCGTCTAGGCGTTTTTAACGCTGGGCCGGTCGCTGACTGATCTGTGCCACGCCCAGAGGTTTGTCAGGTCTTCGGCGGGCTTTAGGTCCACCAAGGCGCCAGCGAAGTCGATCATGCAGAGGGCTGAAATGTCCGCCACCGTGAAGCGGTCCCCGGCGACGTAGCTACGCTTGGCCAGTTCCTCGTTCATCCGCTCGTAGTACTTTCGCGTTAGACCGGCCCCACGCAGGCGCTGGGCCTCAATGGGTTCCACCATTCCCATTGCCGCCACAATGGGCCCGTTGACCCATGCGGCACCAATGTTCGGATGCAGCTCAAATTCGATGTGTCGATGGTGAGCTTCAATCAAAGCTGTTTCTAATGGGTCTTTGCCAAACAGGTTCGGGTCGGGTGCTAGGGCTTCTAGGTACCGACAGATGGCCACAGTCTCGGAAATACAGGTGCCATCAGGCAGTTCCAGCACAGGGATCTTGCCACTTGGGTTTTTGCCCAGGAACTCGGGTGTCTTGGTTTCACCGGCCCGAAGGTCGACATTGACTACCTCGAGCTGAAGACCTTTTTCTGCAGCAAAGATTAAAACGCGGCGTGGGTTGGGAGCACTGGGAAAGCTGTAGAGTTTCACGAGAGGCCTTTGGTTATTGTTGAGGGCGCTTTATAACACGGGTTTTGGGGTGAATACCCTGATATGTTTTGCGACGAATGGGCGATTAGGAAAAAGGGGAAACAGGTGAGCGAGAGCGAAGTGGTGGAACATAAGACATCGGCTCTGTCCGCAGATATGAACGGTAAGGTAGTTTTAGTAACTGGGGCTGCCTCCGGGCTGGGTTATGCCGACGCTCGCATGCTGTCGAGTTTGGGTTGCCGTGTGGTCATGACCGACATCGACGAGGAGCGGGGACAGGCATTGGCCGCTGAGCTGGGGGCGCTTTTTGTGGCCCAGGATGTGGCAGACGAGCAGCGCTGGGCTGAGGTCATGACCGAGATAGATCAGCGTTATGGCCGTCTGGACGGCCTTGTAAACAACGCGGGCATTGCCCCTATCGCCCACATCGAAACCACGACCACGGCCACATGGCGCGCAACTCTGGCCATTCACCTGGACGCTACATTTTTCGGCAGTCAGGCTGCGATTAAAATGATGAAAACCAATGGCGGTGGCTCCATCGTCAACATGTCATCAACGGCGGCATTAGTCGGTATTCCCGACTACCTAGCGTACTCCGCTGCCAAGGGTGGCATTCGCTCCATGACTAAGGCCATTGCCATTCACTGCCGACGCAGCCGATACGGTATTCGATGCAACTCGGTTCATCCGGGCAGTATCAACACGCCCATGGTGCAAACCGCGTTGCGGGAGTTAATGGATGTTGATTTGAATCAGGCCGATGACCCGGAACGGGTGCGGCTGAAGATGGGGATTGGAGAGCCGGACGATGTAGCACATATGGTCACTTTTTTGCTTAGCAGCATGTCCAAGCACATCAACGGTGCGGAAATGGTGGTCGACAATGGCGACACGGTTATTTAGGGAGAGACCGATGAATGTTACTGGCATGGTTCACGTCAACATTAACTGTACCGACTATCAGCGCTCGAAAGCGTTTTACGAAATGCTGGGGTTTGAGGAGGTTTGGCAGGTACCCCCAACCAATTCGCCGGAAGTGAACGCCGCAGTGGGGATGCAGGACTATCGAGTTACGGGAGCGATCATGGCCCTCAAGGGGGTTGAGCCTGCAGTGCTGATTGATCTGCTGCAGTGGCACCAGCCGGAAGACCATTCGCCGCCGTATCCGAATTTGTATCGGCCTGGGTTGGCGCGGCTGGCTCTAGCGAGCGCGGATTTGCAGGCAGATTACGAGTACCTTGTGGCTCAAGGTGTCGAAGTTCTGTCGCCACCAGCTACCGTGTATGCCAGCGCCGATCACGGCAGCAGTTTCTTTTGTTTCAAAGATCCTGACGGAACCTTTTTAGAACTGGTACAGAGTTTTTAACTGCCAGATAGCCGTTTTTCCGTTGTGGCGGCAAACAGCGAAATTTGAATACTCTCGGGATCTATGGCGTCGCTCATATTGAGCCAAGTGGCCGCGCCCAGACGGGCGAGCGTCGCCGCCACTGCGTCGGTATCAATCTCATACAGTGCCAAATAGCCGTGGGGTTGATCGGCTTGTACCTGTGTTTCGTGGAGTGCAAAACGCTGGGCGGAGTTGAACCCCTCAATGCTCAACACCTCGGCCAAGTGCACATTGTTGTACCAATCGTTGTAGGCGTCTTCTTGGCCGGACTTGGCGTTGCTTCGTACCATAAAAAAGGTGTTCATGGATGGCTCCGAATGTGTATCCAGTGCTTAAGATATGTGATCGGTGCCGCAAACCAAAGTGGCGTCCGCAAAATATGCCGATAAAATCCCTGTGAACTCGGGAAGGAACAATACGTGAAAGAGAATCTGCCAAACGGCCAAAGCTACTTGTGTGGCCAAGCCAACGAACCCTTGCTGTACGAAACCATTGGCGGTTGCCTTGACCGCATTGCCGCGTCCCATCCTCAGCAGCCTGCCTTGGTGGTGCGACATCAGAACATCCGCTGGGACTTTGCCCAGTACAAAGCACAGATCGACGCCTTAGCCACTGGACTGCTCAACATAGGCATCAATCCCGGCGATCGTGTGGGAATCTGGTCGCCTAATCGAGTGGAATGGTGTTTGACCCAGTTCGCCACGGCGAAGATTGGCGCCATCATGGTGTGTATCAATCCCGCCTATCGCTTGTACGAGCTGGAGTTCGCGCTGAACAAGGTGGAGTGCAAGGCCGTGATTGCTTCGGAGTCTTTCAAAACCAGTCAGTACCTAGAAATGCTGCAAACCCTTGCTCCAGAGTTGAATCAGTGTGAACCCGGGGCGCTGCAGGCCGCCAAGGTGCCCCATTTAAAAAGCATTATTCGCATGGGGGCGGAAAGTACTCCTGGCATGTTCAATTTTGATGAGGTTTGTCAGATGGGCGATGGCCCAGCCTATGAACGCATGGCTGAAATCGCTGCCACCTTGCAACCAGACGACGCCATCAACATTCAATTCACCAGCGGTACCACGGGGAATCCCAAGGGTGCCACGCTTAGTCACTTCAACATTTTGAACAATGGGCTGCAGGTGGGTGCAGGCATGCGCTTAACCACAGAGGATCGTCTGTGCATTCCAGTGCCCCTTTACCACTGCTTTGGCATGGTGATGGGCAACCTCGCCTGTCTAGCCCATGCCGCCTGTGCGGTGTTTCCCGACGAGGGATTTGATCCGGCGACGGTGCTGAAAACTGTGGAAGAGGAGCGGTGTACGGCCCTGCACGGTGTGCCCACCATGTTCGTTGCCGAAACCGACTTGCCCGACGTTGCCGATTACGATTTGTCCTCTTTACGAACCGGCGTTATGGCCGGTGCCCCCTGTCCGCTGGAACTGATGCTGCAGGTGATCGACAAGCTCAACATGAGCGAGATCACCATCATGTACGGCCAGACGGAGACCAGTCCTGTGAATCACATGACGGATATCGACGCGCCTGCAGAAAAACGCTGCGGCACCGTTGGCAGGGTCGGGCCATATCAGGAAATTAAAATCATTGATGAGCAAGGTCAGGTTTTGCCCATTGGTGCTACCGGTGAGCTGTGCTGTCGTGGGTATTCGGTGATGCGTGGGTATTGGAACGACGAAGAACGCACCCGCGAAACCATCGACCCTGCGGGCTGGCTGCATTCCGGTGACTTGGCCGTCATGGATGACGAGGGTTATGTGCAAATCGTCGGCCGGATCAAAGACATGATCATTCGCGGTGGCGAGAACGTTTATCCCCGTGAGATCGAGGAGTTTCTATACACCCACCCAGACATTCAGGAAGTTCAGGTATTTGGCATTCCTGATGAAAAGTACGGGGAAGTGGTCTGTGCTTGGGTACAGCAGCGTGAGGGCGCGAACCTGAGCGAAGGCGATGTGAAAGCCTTTTGCGCGGACCAGATTACTCACTTCAAAGTGCCCAGCATGGTGCGCTTCGTAGCAGAGTTTCCCATGACGGTGACCGGCAAAATTCAGAAGTTTAAAATGCGCGACGCCATGGTGGAGGAACTGTCCGCCTGAACGGACAGTTTCGATGCGCTTTGCCCGTAAGAGCGGCGGCCTGCCGCCTAGGCCATGGCTCGCTCAAGCGCCTTAAAAAACTCGCTGGTTGACGCGCTACCGCCCTGATCCACGGTGTAGTTGGCAGGGTTGGCATAAACCTTGTTGATGCCGTCTCGAAGACGTTGTCCGGCGCTACCCTTGCCCAAGTAATCCAGCAGCATAGCGGCGGATAGCACCGTCGCCGTCGGGTTGATGATGTTCTTTCCCGCAATGTCTGGCGCCGTGCCGTGGGCAGACTCGAAGTAGGCGTAGTCATCGCCGTAACAACCTGAGGGGGCCAGCCCCAAACCGCCAATGAGCCCGGCGGCGCCGTCTGACATGATGTCCCCATACAGATTCGGCATGACCACCACATCTAAGGCGTGGGGGTTGGTAATCATGCGGCAGAGAAAGTCATCGATGATGTAGTGGTCGAAGGCTATGTCAGGGTATTCCTTGGCAATCGTTTTACCCACCTCTAAGAACAACCCATCCGCAACGGCCAGCATGTTGTATTTGCAGGTGACGGTGACTTTGCGCTGTTTGTCGCGCTTGCGGGCAAGCTCGAAGGCGTAGCGGATCACCCGCTCTGAGCCGCGCTCGGTGATGGCTTTGATGGCGTATTTACCGGGACCTAAGTCGGCGAGATTGCCCCGGGCGTGGCGTGAGTACAAATTCAGTCCGGCCAGGTCTTGGGTGTCGCCTTCAAGGCCCAAATACAGGTCCTCCAGATTCTCGCGGATAATGGCGAAATCTATGCCTTCGGGGTGGGCTAAGGGCGAGTTGAAGCCGGGCACGAAGGTGCAGGGCCGAACATTGGCAAAGGTTTGTTTACCCCAGCGCAGGTAGAACAAGACCGGGGTGCTGTCGCCGCTGGTGGAGCCAAAAAAGGTGGCGTCGGCAGCATCGATCTGGTCCTTGGCTTCATCGGGAAACAAAGTCCCAGTCTGGGCCTTGGCTGCTTTGCCCACTAACGGCTCGATAAAATCGATACCAAGATCCATGCCGCGCAGTAACGCCACGGTTGGCACCATGACTTCGGGCGATGCATCGTCCCCCATAAAAACCGCGACTTGCTTGTTGCTCATGGCTACCCCTCTTCCCGCAAATTCCGCCAATATCCTAACCCATTGGATGCCAGAGAATGTCGTTTCGTTTTGTCAGGTGACGTCATAGTATGCCAAGGCAGACTGCGCACAGGAGGAGTGATATGGAGCAATATCAGCACATCAACGTGGATAGCTCATTGGGTCCAGTGGGGGCGGAAGTGAGCGGAGTGGACTTGAGCCAGCCCTTGGCGCCTGATGTGGTGAAAGAACTGCATCAAGCGTGGCTGGCGCATCATGTGTTGTTTTTCCACGGTCAAGATATGTCGCCCACTGCCCAAGCCCAGTTTGCCGCCAACTTTGGCGAACTCGATCAGTACAAGTTTATGCAGGCGGTTGAAGAAAACCCCTACGTCATACCCATAATCAAAGAAGCCGACGCTACATTGAATTTTGGTGGCGGCTGGCATACCGACAGTTCCTATCAAGCGATACCCCCCAAGGCTACGGTGCTTTATGCCGTGGAGGTACCAAAAGAGGGTGGGGACACCATGTTTGCCAATGCCACCGCTGCTTTTGAAGCCCTGAGCCCGGGTATGAAAGAGAATCTGCTGCGCTGGCAGGGTGTGTACTCACCCAAACTGGTACACGGCTCGTCGGGCTTTTATAAATCCGAAGAAGCCGAGGAAAATTTGGGCAACTCTTATGGGGGCGACGATGGCTATGCAGAAACCGAAGTCGTGCACCCGCTGATACGCACCCATGCAGAAACCGGTGAGAAGAGTATTTACTGTGGTATGGCTCACACGGTCAACATAGACGGTTGGAGCCGAGAAGATAGCTTGCCGATCTTTCGTCACCTTACCGAACACCTCACCCAAGACCAATTTGTGACCCGGTTTAAGTGGGGGCAGGGATCCCTTGCCATGTGGGATAATCGCTGTGTTTTTCACTACGCCCTAAACGATTACCACGGCCACAGGCGCCACATGCACAGGGTGACCATCAAGGGCGAAAAGCCAGCCTAGGTGCGATACGCCAAACCAAACAAGGAAGAAATAATGTCAGAGCCTAATACGATCCAACAAAAAGTAGATGCACTTCAGCAAGAAGTGAGTGCCTTCATCAGCGAGAACCTCACCGATGAAATGGTTCAAGGTGCCCGGCTGGGCTTTGGCATAAATCGCGAGTTAGGCACACGCTGGCATCAGGCCATTCACCAGCGCGGTTGGATCGCTCCAGACTGGCCGGTTGAGCATGGGGGAACGGGTTGGAGTATCCGCGAAAAGCAGGTGTTCTCGGATGCTATGGCTCTGGCCGGCGCACCAATGATCATGCCCTTTGGCATCGACATGGTGGGTCCGGTGATATACACCTTCGGCACACAGGCCCAGAAAGATCAGCATCTGCCCAGCATTTTGGACGGCAGCACATGGTGGTGTCAGGGCTATTCCGAGCCTGGCAGTGGTTCTGACCTTGCCTCCTTAAAGACCAGTGCGGTTCGAGATGGCGATCACTACGTGGTGAACGGACAAAAAATCTGGACCACCAATGCCCACAAAGCCGACTGGATATTTGCCTTGGTACGCACCGATCCCGACGCCAAAGCCCAGCGGGGCATCAGCTTTTTGCTCATTGATATGAATACACCGGGACTGGAAGTGAAGCCCATCGTCTCCATTGACGGTATGCACCACCTGAATCAGGTGTTTTTTGAAAATGTGCGGGTACCCGTTGAAAACCTCGTCGGCGAGGAAAATGCAGGTTGGACTTATGCCAAATTCCTCTTGGGTAACGAGCGAGCGGGAATCGCCAACGTTGCCGCCTCAAAGCGTCAGGTGGGTCGGTTGAAAGAGATCGCAAAAGCTGAGGCCGACGGAATGGGCGATAGCCTGTCTTCGTCTTCAGACTTTATGATGCGATTAGCAGCAGTGGAAGTGCAGTTAAATGCGCTGGCGGCTCAGGAAGCTCGAGTGATCGCCAGCATGGAGTCTACCGGCAGCCCCGGTGATGCTGCTTCCATGCTCAAGATTATCGGTTCAGAAGTAGAGCAAAACCTACACGCCCTGAGGGTGGAGGCCATCGGCTACTACAGTCTGCCTTTCGAGGTGCCGCTGATCCGCGGCGAGAGCAACTTGCCTGCGCCCGGCCCGGACTATGCAGTCAGCGCTGTGGCCGATATGAACTTTAGCCGCGCGGCATCCATTTATGGCGGTTCCAACGAGATTCAGCGCAATGTCATGGCTAAGGGCGTATTGGGTCTGTAGATGGGTAGCTAGGTTGCGAGCGGAAGCGGGGCGGCGCGGTAACAAGACGTTAAAATACTGCCGGTACCGCCCTATGCCGCCGTACTTTTCCTGCTATCTGGCAGTGAGCCTAGTGCACATTGTTCACAATGCCGAGTTCCTTAGCGAAGTCCGGGATTGCCTCGCTGGACTAGAGTGGGTTTTCCATAACACGGGCCGAACCGCTGTGCATGTATGTACAGGCGAACCGTGGCTAGCCATGGAATAAACCACGAATGGGAGGGGTTGATGATCGAAGAGACCGAGATCGTGGACTATCGCGAAGACTATCTTTCTACCTTGCGCGGGCACTTTTCCCGTGATTGGTTGGAGTCCGGTAATGATGGACTGCACTTCCTCCCGTTTGATCTTGCAAGAATAGAAAGACCACAGGGTTTTGATGCAGATTTAGCCTTCAATGATATGACTGATCGCCACTGGGAAAGAATGTTCTTACTGTTGGTGAATGGTGTTGTGCGCGGTCACGCGAGGTTAAAAAACGATCCCATGGATGCGGGGCGCCATCGATGCGAACTAGGGGTGGGTATTGAATCAAAGTGGCGGGGGCAGGGCTTTGGTCATGCGCTCCTGTCCCGGGTAGCAGCCCTGGCCCAGACAGCCAAGCATTTGCAGTGGCGTGACCTGAAAGTAATGGCTGAAAATGCTCACGCCATTGGGCTTTACCAAGAATTTGGGTTCCAAGAAGTTGGCAGGATTTCAGATCGGTTTCGCATTGGCGGTGCGGCCATGGATGAAATCAGCATGGTGTTGTACGTTGGTGATTGAGGGATTCTTGTTCACTAAAAGATGATGGATTTCGTTTTGCCCGTTAACTATTGATATACTGTTTTTATCAATGGGGAAGCGCAAGAATGAAATTTCTCAGGTCGTTCTTTGGTATTCGGAACTATCCGCCAGTCACACCTGAAACGGTCATACTTTGGGAGCCGTGTTCCCAAAGTCATGGAGAGATTGTCCCAGGCTATGCTAAACACCTGCTTGATTTGGGCTTCGATGTCCTAGTGCTGATGACACCTGATCGAATTGATGAAGGGCTGTTCTCGCGCTTTACGCATCCTCGGCTCCATTTGACTAGCCTATCTCAACGACAGATTCGCCGATTCATGAAAACCCAAGATGTCCACACAGCGGCTGGCATACTGATTTCTACTGCCGGCAAGATGCCGATGGATAAAACCGGAGCGCCGGATTTGAATCGGGTTTTTGGAGGCGCTCCGCCCGCTAAGGTCCATTTTGTCGAACATGACATGGCGCGGTTACAAGGCAAGGGCGATTGGCCTGATCGAGCGATTACCCTCAGGGCTATGGCGCCGGAGTATGGCAACACCCATGAGGTGAACCCCCATTATTTTGGCGATGTAATTCACACGCCGAAAAACCTTGAAAAGACTGTTTTTCTTATGGTGGGTGCTGCTCGGCCCAAGCGGCGTAACGATCACTTAGTTATCAATGCAGCGGAGCGTTTGGTCGCCGCCGGATACCAGAATTTCGAGATTCGATTGGTTGGTAAACTGGATGGTGTTGATATTCCGCTGTTGTTAACAGATAAGTTCATCAAACTGGGTAGGCTGTCTTTCTCGAACCTCTATGACGAAGTGGAAAACAGCGACTTCGTACTAACAGCCTTCCAAAAAGACAATCCGTTGCACGCCTACTATCGAACCACCGGAACCAGCGGCAGCTTCCAGTTAAGTTACGGTTTTGCCAAGCCCGGAATTTATCAGAGAGATTACATCGCTGACACGGTGATAACCGAAGAGAACAGTTTACTCTACGACGAAGATGGCGACATGATGGATGCCATGAAGCTGGCGATGGAAATGTCCTCCGAAAAATACGCATTCATGGGAGAGGCAATGCATCGCAGCGCAAGCAAGTTAGCCCATGATTCTCGGGAGAATCTGCGGGCGCTTTTCGGTGAATAAAGTCTCGGTTGTCTTTTGCTTTGACGAGCGGATTTTACTCGGCGCAGGTGTGAGTATTCTGACTCTCATCGATTCTTCGGCTGAGACAACAATCCTTGATATACGCATCTTGCATCCAGGTCTTTCAACTGACGCCAGGCGTGGCTTGCTACAGCTCCTAGATGGAACTGACCATCAGATGTGCTTTGTTGAGATCTCGCCTAGCCGATTCGCTAATCTTCCAAAGAACAGTGGTAGTTGGACCGAGATTGTCTATTACCGGTTGGTTGCCGCTGAATATTTGGTTGACTGCGACAGAGCTATTTATTCGGATGTGGATGTCTTTTTCAAGAAAGACATGTTTTCGGCTTTTGCCACGGATTTTGACGGTGCAGAGTGGGCGGGAGTGCCCGCAGAGCGCAACGTGCCTGACATGCTCATGCACAAATATTTTCCAGAGAACAGTAAAGAGCGGGTCTACTTTTCTGGGTTTATGGTGATGAACTTTGAACTGATGCGAGAGAATGGGGCGGTGGAGCGCTATTTCGACGGCGTAGAACGCTTGGGCAACCGCCTAAAATTCTTCGACCTAGATTTGGTAAACATCGTTACAGATAAAATCGCCGAGCTTCCCTTTGATTACGTGGTTCTGGAAGACGTCTACGAAGTGGAAAACGTCGAGGAGTCCAAAGACTTCCCATACTTAAATTCCGTTTATACGGTGGAAGAGCTGGAGGCTGCGCGACAAGATCCGGCGATTGTTCATTACGCAGGTTCCCGGGGTAAGCCCTGGCAACGTCAGCAGGTTCCTCGTTATTACCAGGACGTTGTCGATCGCCTGCCCGCCGAGCTTCAGCGCACAACCTTCCGGGATTGGCGTAAGACCTGGTTCACGGCTAAGGGGCATAAACAGCGCTATCAGCGCAGCGACAGTTTCCAGCCTATCTAGTCAGATCTTAGCCTGCCCAGTACTTGGGTCATGTTTCTCTGAAGTTCATCACTCCGTTCAGCGGCTAACCTAGCTAACCTTTTTTGCGTCGACAGAAAGGTAGCGAAACCATCGTGCAAGAGTTCATTCAAGAACCCCTAGGTTTCATTCACACGGCGGCAGCGCTGATGGCGATGTTTGTTGGTGCTTGGATTCTGTGGAAACCGAAGGGCACCAGAGCACACCGGTACCTGGGCTATGTCTACTTTGCGAGCATGCTGCTACTCAATTTATCGGCGATCCCCATCACCAACATGACGGGCAGCATCGGTTTGTTCCATGTATTTGTAGCAATCAGTTTGCCAACGACCTTGGTCGCCATGTATTTCCCCATGTTCGGCCGTTCGAACCCTCACTGGAAACAGCGTCACTTTGAGTTTACCTGCTGGAGTACTTTGGCTTGATTGTGGCCTTTGTTGCCAAGGCAATGGTACGGCTACCCCTGTTGATGCTGACGGATCGTGAGATAGCTGATCGAGCATTAGCGGCGGCTGTGGGATTTTGGCAGGCACTGGTAGTGATGTTCGCCGTAATGGCGGTGGCAGAGGTGATCTTCAGAGGTTACCGCAAGAGGTTGTTTGGCTGATGAATTTCTTTTGGTTTTGTTTTGTGGTTTTGTTCCTCGGGCTGCTGCCAGTGTTTTTAATAGCGTTATGGAACCTAACGCTGCCAGTAAAGAGAACCATAGAGGTTTGCAGCCCGGAAGGGCCGCTCTGCTCTCAATCAGTCTTTTTGCAAGGCATAAAAGTCAGCTATTAGCTCGAGAGTCCAGGCATCGATCAACAATTATTTCCGCATTGGCGAATAAAGACATTTCTAGGTGGAACAGACGATAGTCTGGGAAAAATGAAAGTGCTTGGCCCAGCACAGAGTTATAGGCGCTATAACAGGCAGCTCTCTTCATTCGGGTCCACCCCATACGACGAAGAGCAGTCGAGCCACCTAGAGATGCTTTAAATTTTTCAATAGTAGAGTTTCTGCCGGGCAAATTATTCCAGATCACTCCGTCAGTGACATTTTGTAACAGCTGAATACCGTTGAGAGAGGCAGCTACGCGAGCATCATAGATTGCGTATTTATCAGGCTCGATAAACGCGAGAATTTTTGAATACGAGGCAACACCACCCAGTTGACTAGGGTACCTCCCGGCTTCTATCGACCTGACGTAATTAGCGATCGTGCTTTCTTTATTGGTTTTTATCCCGCCCCAGTCCCTAATAATCCATTGCGCGATAGTCAAATGATCGTTATCCGCCCAAAGACCTGCAAACTGATCTTTTAACTGTATGTTTTTTTGATAGTTAGTGCCTTCAAATGAAGTAGTACCAAAGGAGGGAAACTCGCCTTTTTTTGGCCATACATATATCTCCGGGAGTTGCTCCAGCCCTAGATCTTGGAAAACGCCCTCGCCCGAAAAAAAAGACCTGAGGGTTGTGACTAGCTGTTTGACTTCAAGGCTGCCTCGCTGCAAGAGATTTTCTCCTAATGAGGGTCTACCCGCCGCTTCTTCCTATCTTCGTTGAATCGATCGGGATGGTTATCTAGGCAAAAATATCAGACACCTCGTCTAAGGTTGCGTATGTTTCACCATCGGGGACAAAAAAATTAATTTGCTTATATTCAAATAAGATTTCGATCCCATGGAAAAATCGTAATGCACCCCAATAGTATTCGCCATCTTCATCCTTCGCATCGATGGGCTTGTCCTCCCGTCCCTCTATTGCCTCGTCGGCTAAATACATCTCGTACCAAATACCACCTTCCACTTCTTTGTAATAACCGCGCTCCCAAATATAGTCATAGAGGCCATGAATGGGTGTGTCTACCTCCTCAGGATATTCAGGGATACTAGATAAGTTGAGTGGGCCACCCACCGGATCCTCACCATCTGCTCTGCACATCTCTACAAATTTCTCATACGCAGTCATAGACTTGAGTTCTGATGACTCGGCAAATGATGCAGCACCTTGCCCGTCAGCTTGTTTGGCAGGGTTTGACCTTGACGAGGCAATATTGGATTTCTTTTTTTTCTGCTTAAGGAGGGAGTCCAAACGATCTAAACCAACTCGTCTGCGAATTGCTGGAACAGTAATCACTAAAATGACTATCAGTACCGGCACCTCGAGACCGCTGATATCTCCGCCAGTAGCAGGTGAGAGAATAAGCAAGAACGCGAGTAGCTGAACCCATCTATTGTTGATTATTTTCATAAGGTTTCCTCTTATCTTCTATAGTTTGTAAAAACAAGCTTGAGATCTTTAAATTGCCCTAACTTAAATACGATGTCACGAGTCAGTCGACGACAGCAGCTCAAGCGCTCTCGCCAGATTGCTTCCGTAATAACCCGCCAGCGATGCCTTGATGAACTGCTCTGTACCTCCACAATCCGCTACATACTGTTCGAATGTTTGGCCTTCGTCATAGCAATTGTTAGACAGCAGGGTGAAGTAGTCGGTCGGCTCAAATGACGCCTTGTCCTCTCGGTACGCTGGCATCCGCCACTTCTTGGCATCGTCGTAAGTTTCAGAAGTCCATCCAAACGAGAGAGCATCATAAAGTTGGAAGGGCGAAATAGCCTGATTGCTGTCGAAGAGGGTAAATAGGAACAATGCGCCGTCGTTGTAGTCAATGGCCTCTCGGTAAGCGCCAGCTTGGTCATCGTTCTCTGATAAGTCGAGCGCCTTTTCAAGCACAAACATCCTGTCAGGCTGAATGATTTCCTCAATTTGTCGGAACAATCTAATTTGGCTCTGTAAGTCAATATCGTCCTCGGCAAATCCTCTGGCTATCGCCAACGCCTCATCCAAATTATTCCATGTCATCTACGTCACCCTCGTCATTTTTTTTCGAAACAGTTTGTGTAGTACATACCAGAGTACCCATTCGTGAATCAACGCTTAAGTTAATTGCAAGGGAAATAGAGACGAGATGCCCAATGTTCCGTAGCTGTATGTTGCTGGGGGGCATTGGACGACCACGATAGTTTGCAGCGGATAGATGTAAACGCTTGTGCCCACCGTGTGCCCAAAAGCGAGCTTCGAGGTGTCAAAGAAAAGAGAGTGGCTTAGAGGGTCAGTTACGTTGCAAGTTGAGGACAGAGCAACATCTGCGACCCAGAGATTCGAATAAAGATGAGCCACAAACCCTTGTGTAATAAAGGTTTGGTGGAGCTAGACGGGATCGAACCGTCGACCTCTACCGTGCCACGGTAGCGCTCTCCCAGCTGAGCTATAGCCCCATGTATTCACTTCATCTTCGATCGTGCCAACGCCCTGCCAGAGTTGTTCGGTTTACCCGAGATGACTTATTGGCAGGCGGTGCGACTTATGTTGATTTCCATATTACTTTTTGGGGGAATCTCTTTTCAGTATCACGTGCATTGACAAATGATCCGAAGCCTTACTTTTTGGCTTCGTTGCGCTAGCGGTTTGGATTGTGAGATGTCTAATTTTCGCCCTGCTGGTGCTCGAAAATCGACTTATAGCCGGTCTTTGACCAATCCGGTGGCATCAGCACGGGGCGCGGATCAAATTCTGCCCATTTGGCTCGTTGGCCGCGCACGATGACTTCGGCGTGCTTACCGTTGGCGGTTAAATTGGTAATGGGGATGGCGTGGGCGGCGGAATAAGCACAGAGCAGCAGTGGGCGCGGTTTGGCGGCCCTGTTGGGGGCAGATCCGTGCACGCATCGGCAGTTGTGAGCGGTGATTGATCCGGCGCGGCCACCCAAATAGATCGCGCTCTCCACGTCTAAACGTGAAATATCCTCGTCGTTTAACGCACCAGTCCACTGGCCGGATTCATCGTATAGGTTGTACAGCGGACCGTTGTGGCTGTCGGGTATGACGCCCATGGGAGACATGTCGTCGGTGACATCGTCAAGGTAGACACCCAGGGTCAGCACTTGATAGTTGGTATGGGGCCAGAACTGGATGTCTTGATGCCACTTTACTTCCTCGCCGCCGCCGCTCCATTTGAAGTTCAGCTTGGAGTGGTGGAATTTGATATTCGGCCCGAGCAAATCTTCGGCTACGTCAACAAAGGGACCTTGGCTGGCGAATTCCCAATAGGTGTCATGAAAGTCTGTCGGGGAGTTCAGGCGCCGTATGCGGGGCTCTTCGGAACTGTGGCTTGGCTCCAAGTCAAAGCGCTTGTCCTTGCCTTGAACGCCGCGGCTAAGCTCAATGAATTGATTGGTCACATCCTGAAGCCTGCTGAGCCACGGTTCGCCCACCAATCCTTCAACGCCGATGAAACCATCGCGAAAGTAAGCTTCGCGCTGATGTTGGCTGAGTGCCTTGGGAGGGCGTTCAAGAATCGTTTTCATGTTGACTCGTAGACTGTGCGGCGGTTAGCCGGCGCTTGATTCCCCAGACAGTCGGCAGAATAGATAGCCGCCAATGCCACCGGCAACGCCTTGTGCCAGTAGGCCCAGGACTGTTCGAGTAGGCGCGATGCCCGACAGGCCTAGAACAGCCTTCATGATCACGTGCATGGCCAGCAGAGCAACGAACCCTGCTGACACATAGCCAAGCATGCGTAGGTGCGGATTCTTTCTTACCACGGCGAATGCTACGGGCAAACCCAGCAGCAGGCTAACGGCTACGAGTGGCAAGTAGATGTCCATCATGCCGGTTACATCGTGGACTATTGCTCCCAAGCGCTGGGATACGGTTACGTCAAAACCCAAGCCAGTTACCGCGGCAATGTTGCCCTGACTGATGAACAGTGCGCCGAAGCAATACGCGACGATGACGGCGGCAATGTAGGAGCCGAGTGTTCTGGTCATGATTCAGTTCTCCTGAGGGTTGCTGGCAGCGGCGTTTGATAAATCATCGGGTACGACGCGAATTACTCGGCCTTGGTCGCTGTCGGTGAGTATGTACAGCATGCCGTCGGGTCCAACCCGCACGTCGCGAATGCGCTCGCCGATTTCCGTGAACAAGATTTCCTCAGAAACGCTATCGCCATTGAGCGTGAGCTTGCGCACGTCGGAATCCACCAGCGACCCAACAAACAGTACGCCTTTCCATTGAGGGAATGCCTCACCCTGATAGAGGGCCAAACCCGATGCCCCAATGCTGGGATCCCAAAACGTCAGTGGTTCTTCAATCCCCGGGGCAGAGCGCAGTGGTGAGATATAGGCGCCTGAGTAGTTAACGCCCTTAGTTACGGCGGGCCAGCCGTAGTTTGCGCCGGGTTTAATGCGATTTAGCTCGTCGCCACCTTTGGCTCCGTGCTCATGGGAGTAGAGTTCACCAGTGTCTGGATCGAACACCAAGCCCTGAGGATTGCGGTGGCCATATGACCACACGGCAGGATGTCCTTGAGTTCCATCGGCGAAAGGGTTGTCCGATGGAATACTGCCGTCGCTGTTGATACGTATCACCTTGCCCATCAGATTGAAGGTGTCCTGGGCTGCTTCTCGATATTCAAAACCATCCCCAGTGGTCATAGCCAATGTGCCGTCTGACAAAAATTGCATCTTGCCGCCGTAGTGGACTGGGGTATCTTTCAGTGGAGACACGGTGAATATCGGGGTTAGGTTCTCTACCCGGCTGCCGTTCAGGGTGCCACTCACAATGCGGGTGCCGTTGGCTTCAGGGGTCCCGTGGGCTAGAGACAGGTAGATGCGTTGATTGGTGGCGAATTCCGGGTCAAGGGTGATATCGAAGTACCCGCCCTGGCTCAGCACGTAGCTGTCTGGCAAACCTTGTAGGGTGCTGACGGATTGCCCTGTGGCATCCATGCGCTGCACCTGACCACTGCGCAGAGCCACGAGATAGCCACCGTCTGGCAAGAAGGCAATCGACCAAGGGAAATTCAGGCCGTCTGCTATGGTTTGTAGCTTGTAGCTGGCCTGAGCGCTAATGCCGAGAAACGGCAATGCTAGAGTAATAAAAACGGTTAGAACGCGAATGGTTTTTCTCCTGAGGTATATGTTCCCAATGACCTGAGTTACAACTGATAGCGGTCCAATTTAGGATCCGAATCGGTATCGTACTTTAACCACTAGCTGATCCGCCATGGGTTCGGCCCAGGCTCGATCGAGCAAATCGCTAAAGTTGTCCTGCTGTAACGAGCGGGTGATGTCCGATGCTCTAACGTAGACGATGTAGAGATCAGACAGGGGTGCGATCTCCCAGCGGTATCTTGCTTGAAAAACTAAATCAGAAATTGCAAAGGAATCCGATGGCCCCGCGGGTTTGGTGGTCCGAATCAAGTCGCCCGGGGTAGCCGGAATTAGGTAGAACGCATCTTCTTCCGCTTCAATACCAACCCACTGAACCGAAATTTTAAATTGCTGTTTGGCGCTCAGGAAGTATTCGGCCGTGAGGTTGGGGATAAGCCCCTTCGCATCGAAAGTGGTCATGTTGAGACCTTCTTGGTGCAACAGCCAACCGTGCCGATCTTGATATTCCATGCCTGCGGATAAATTCATCCCATCCAACGGGCGCCAATTCAGGGCTGCTTTGTAGCTGTAGCGGTCCCCGCCCAAGTCTTCCTGAGCGTATCCCACTTCAAAGGAATAGTTCAGTGCTTTGGCGGTATTGGATTCAAATTTGAGCGAAGCGCCGACGGTTTCCTCGGTGCGGAAAATACCGTTGCCAAAGCCGTTTAGGTCATCGTAACGACCGGGGCCAAAATTCATCCTACCCGTCAGAGTAGTCAAATTCTTGAAGGTAGCTCGGTTGGAAATGGCAATGGCGCCGCGGGAGAAATAGCCGTCGGTGTTTTCTTGTACTGCGCCACGAATATCAAACTGGTTATTTCGTGCCCAACTCAAATTAGAGGATGTGCGGGTATGAGCCGTGCGTATTTGCCTGTAACCATTGCGGGCCTGATAGCCCAAGTCATTGATGTTCACATATTTATCGAAGTAGTCGATACCGACCCGCTGACGCACGCCTTGGCGGAAGGTGTACTCAAAATCCAAAAACCCACCGTATCCAGCCTTGACACCGTCTAGGTCTGAGCGGAAGGCCTGCCCATCGATCTTTAACTTGCCGTCTTCGGTCAGTAGGTGCCAATCCAGCCCTGTGACATAGGCGTCGCGGTCATAGTGCTTTACCGCTGTGGTCAACAGGCCGATGGCTTTGTAGCCCTTGTCGTTGTTCTCATACAAAAAGCGCGCAACCCCGTAGTCGCTGCCGTCTTGGCTAATGTTGATCTCTTGTCCGTTTTGCGTGGCCTTAAACCGAATTTCGTCTTCAAAGGCGGTTAATAGGCCATAGCGAAAGTTGCCAAATTGGCCTGTTGCCTTGGCTGCCCCCAGCAGCTCTGCCGGTAACCGACTTTCGCGATCTGAAACCGTCTGGTCCGCATTGAGTGCCGGGGCCTGAGGGCTGCCGCCAATGCGGCGGGTGTTAATCAGCGTTGTGGGCGGCCCGCTCAGTCCAACGCCGCTGCTTCGCGTGTCGGCTCGAGGTGAGGCGACAAAAATTTCTTGGCCTTCCACAAAGAACAAACGTTTTTCTGGAAAAAAGGTCTCAGTAGCGGAGAGGTTGACGACGACATCGTCTGACTCCACGTTGCCGAAATCTGGATTGAGGGTGGCATTGAGCTGGAAGTTGCTGGATGGGCGCCAAAACAAGTCGGCTCCGACTTGGTACCGAGTTTCATCGTCGATTTCGTCTTGGGTCACCGACGCAAAGGGATAAATGTTGTACTGCTGTCGCGGGTTGATACCGCGCAGTTCCACCGGCTGCAGCACTGAAAGGAATTTTGGTTTGGTGCTGGGCAAGGCGGGCCAGCCCCATCGTTCGTCTAGGTACGCAACTTTGCGTGACATGTAGACGCCCATGTTGCGTACGTCCTTGGTGTTGGGCATTGAAACCGCGCTCCAAGGGATAAAGAACTCTGCAGACCACCCTGTATCAGTCTCGACAGATGCACCCCGCCAAGGACCGTCCCACTCATTTGAAAAACGGTATTCGGGCAAGACCGTGCCGTCCATCAAGGAGTCGCCTAGGTTGATGCCAAACCAGAACCCGTAGCGGCCTTCACCGGAGGTATCTAAGGTTAGGTTGATGCTGTCTCGATTCAAGCCGGCATAAACGTCTCGGCCGGAAAGCCTGCGTATCAGCGTTTCCTTGGGCTGCTCAAGGTCGGCGGCGATATACAAACCCTTGTTAGTGTAGGCGAGTTTGATGTTGGTTGCGTGTGGGGTTTCGGCCAGGGTGTCAGGCTCTAGCACAACAAAATTACCGACAGTGGGTAGCGTGGACCAAATACTCTCGTTCAGACGACCATCTACTTTTATGGCAGCTTCCGCTTCCGTGGTTTTTTTGATGCCAATGGCATTTTGCGGGGCGTTAGCGCTGGGCTGATCTTCTAGTCGTACTTTGATGCCCGGAGCACCGTTGAGTGCCACGGTATTTGTTGGCCCAGAGTTCGAAGGCCTGGGGGAGGGTGTTAGAGCTATAACAGGGCTGGGCTGCTTAGATTCGGCGTTTGCCGCGACATTGGTGGTCCTGTTCGTAGTTTGATTGGTTATAACAGGTCGTTCCGTGGCCACAATCCAAGCACCAGTGACATTGGCTCGCTTGGCTGCCATAACAGCTGCTTGGGCTTCGGATCGGTCGCCATAGGCTCTTGAAACCACGCGATAAACCTCGCCAGTTGAGGTT
This sequence comes from Gammaproteobacteria bacterium, assembly GCA_038151515.1. Lineage (GTDB taxonomy): Bacteria > Pseudomonadota > Gammaproteobacteria > Pseudomonadales > Azotimanducaceae > UBA4421. The sequence continues at coordinate 21,819 of JAYOVN010000016.1, forward strand.
TGCGCCTTTAGCACCCGATGGCCCGGGCCTAGGGCCGCATCCGCAGCCGCCAGAGCATTACGCGCATTTTCAAGGTTAGCGTAGCTGCCTACCGAGACTCGAAATTCGGTATCTGCGTTGACTGGTGCCGCAAAGAACAGCACGCTCATTGCCGCGGCGACCTTCGCCGCGAGACGAAGGCTAGTTCGCAGAGAATTCATTAGCTTTGACATGTGCTCTCCCACTCACTCTGCCAGCCGTCGCTTGATAACGACACCTTGGCGATAGCTACAACAACCAATGATAATAGCTTCAATCTACCCCTAGCGATATTTGCAAATTGCTGGGGTTTTGTGATGTGGACCAGAGAGTGGCCAAAAACCACTAGCAGGCTAATGACGGGCTGAGGCCCAAGACGGGTATCCCGTAACGGACAAAGGTTTGGTCCAGAAAGGGCGTTAGGCGGTAAGGCGGTTGGCGGTAAGTGCGAGCAACCGGGCCGGACAAACAGTAAGGTTAGGCATATGCCACGTTGTGGCGTTACGCACTCAATTAGTAGGAACGCAGAGATGATGACCAAGGCATGGGCAGCGCGAAGCATCGAGAGATCGTTGGTCTGGACTGTTTTATTGGCTGCTGCCCCGCAGATGGTGTTTTCCACATCAGTCCCTGTATCCCGGGAAGCCGCGCCGCCTCTGCCTCCCGCCCAGCGCATTGAATACGTGACCAAGCTGGGTTTGATTCAAGGGCATTTGTGGGTAGCGGCCCAGCTTGTCGAGGCCGGACACCCGGACTTGGGGGCAAAGCATGCCAAACATCCGGGCCAAGAGGTGTATCAGGAGTTGTCGCCCTTTTTTCGTGCCACGAATTTCCGGGGATTTGCTTCTGAATTAGAGGCCATGTCAGGCCAGTTTCATACGGGATCTAAAAAGGACTTTCGGCGTGCTTATGAGGAAGTGATGTCTACCATTGCCGATGTCGTGGATGCTCAAAATCTGAGTGCTGGGGCGACACTGCGGGTGGTTGGCGCTTTGGTGAATCAGGCTAACGTTGAATATCAAGCTGGGGTACAAGATGGCGCTATTGTTGATCTGCAGGAATATCAGGACGCTCGAGGTTTTGTTGAGATTGCCCATGGGTTATTGGCTGAGGGTTCGCCGTTGCAAGGCGGTGCGGCTGGCCAAACGAATAAGTTACTGGAACAACTTGGTGCTGTGAAAAAGCTGTGGCCCTCTCTTAAGCCAAGTGGAGAGGTTTTGTGCAATGGACGTGAGTTGGCGTCGCTGTCCGCCACATTGGAAGCCATGCTGACGGAATGGTCGGTGGCTCATTAGCCGATGGGCAAAGACTTAGTCACATCCGAGTCCGCCAGCGGCGAGCATTTTGTTGGGGCAGATGCAAAGCGGTCGAGATCATTCGATATTCACTGCATTGATTTGCCTCGGACTGGCCGCCTTTGGGGTTTTGCCTACCCGCCTGATGGTCCTATGATCTACCCGAACATCTGATAAACGGAGACGCAACGATGCTGACACTACACTTTGCCCCTAACTCTCGAGCCGGCCGCATTGTTTGGCTGCTAGAGGAACTCGGGTTGCCTTATGACATCAACAAAATGGCGTTTCATCCCCAAGACTTAAAGTCGGATGCCCATCGTGCTCGCCACCCTTTGGGCCGTGTGCCTGTGCTGGACGACGGCGATGTACGCATCTTCGAGTCCGGCGCCATTGTGGAATATGTATTGGCGCGGCATAAAAATGGGGGCTTGCGACCCAGCGAGGATGCACCGCAATTTCCCGAGTACCTGCAGTGGTTCCACTATTGCGAAGGCATGGTCATGCCCCCGGTGAATACCATTGTCGTGCAAACGGTCTTGCTGCCCCCAGATCGCCGGGATGAAACGGCTTTGAAGCAGGCCCAGCGCTTGCTGACCAAGGCCTTGGAGCCGGTCAATGAGGCTTTGGAAGGGCGCGAGTATTTGATCGGCGATTTCTCCGCCGCCGATATCATGTTGGGCCACGCCTGCTTTATGAGTGACCGTTTAGGTTGTGTGGGCGACGAAATGCCATCGCTTAAAGCCTATGTGGGGCGCGTGGCCAGTCGGCCAGCCTTTAAGACGGCCATTGAAATGCAGTAGCAATGTCGATCACAGTCGGGGCTGGGTTACATGGTTCGTCAGTGCTTGAAACAGCGCCATGGTCTGAGCCTCAGACCTGTCGCTCCACGCATCCTGCCATGCGCTTTGCAGGGCGATGACTAGGTTGCGTTTCGGGTCCACAAGGATGATTTGACCGAAAATTCCCTCCGCAGCGTATATTCCGTCACCCAGCAACCACCAAGAATAGCCGTAACCTTCGCTGCCTGCTGAAGGGCTGGTGGACTCTTGTAGCCAGCCAGGTGGGAATGGGCTGTTCCCTACAGTTCCCAAGCTATGGTCTAAAACAAATCGGCCGATACGCCCGTAGTCCCTCAGGGTGGCACTGATGCAGCAGCCCGCAAATTCGTTGCCATCGGCTGCATCAAGCATCCAATTCGCGTTGTTGGATAAACCTGCGGGTTGAAACAGTTTCGCCCCAGCGTAGTCGCTTAGATTGCCGCCAATGGCCTTTCTTAGGATGGCGCCGGCAATGTTGGTTTCGCCTGTGTTGTAGTTGAAGCGCTGGCCTGCAGGGGCTAACCGAGGCAGCTTGCCCATGTACGCAAAGCCGGCACCTTGTTCCACGGGCAGGCTCGCAATATCGGATTGTTGATCCGCATAATCCTCGTTCCAAGCTACCCCAGAGGCCATTTGCAAAATGTGTTTGATGCTGACGCCAGCGTAGCTGGTGTTCTTAAACTCTGGGAGATACTGGGTGATTGGTGCATCAAGGGAGGTAATGAACCGGTCTTTCAGGGCCGCGCCGTACAGCAAACTGACCAAAGACTTAGTCACCGAGAACGATACCCATGGTTGGTCGGCCCTGTGATTAAGACCGTATTGCTCCGCAACGATGTTGCCATCGTGAATCACTAAAATACCCGCTGTGCGCTGAGCCAACATATGACTCTTTAGGTCCCAACTTTTATTGTCGAACTCATAGGTAAAGTTGCTCAAGTCCGCTAGCTTTTCCGGCAATTCTCTAGGCTTAAGAGTTCCGGCTATGGGCCGAGTCGGAAATTGAGTGTCGATGGCGGGAAAGCCGGCGGATTTTTCTTCTGCGGTCCAATAGAGTAACGCTTGCGGGCTTTGCTTGGCTGCAGCAGCGGCGTCGATTGACGAATCGGCCGGGCCAGAGGCTAGGGCGATCTGGCCCGCCAAGATCGCGGTGCAGGCGATGACACACAAGCTGGAGAGGAATCGTTGGGTCATGGCAGTTCTGTCTCATCTGGTAACTGGACGGGGGGCGGGAGCCACCGGCTAGTCTCGGCAGCGAGTTAATCCGCAGTCCTATGCTGATGGCTTTAGGATCGGGCCGATAGCCATTCCTTTTGCTGGGCCATGATACGTTTGCTGGCCGCTAAAGTGGACATCTCGGGCTGGGGGGCGCCGACCTGTCCCAGCAGTTCAAGTTGGGCGTAGTACCAGTACTGGACACCGAAGGTGCTCAGTGTTCGTAGGGCTTTAAGTCGGTTAAGAAAGCTCAGCCATGGCGGGAAAAAAGTCAGCGTGCTCTCATAGCGAGGCAGTTCGTCCAGTCCATCGAATAGCTGATTAGGTGCATCGGTCATCACACACATAGGCCTGCCAATGCCGACCATGTCGGCGCCGTTCGCTAGCGCTTCTTCCATGGTTGTGCGCCGACGAAATCCCCCCGTTACCATCAGCGGGATCGACACTTCTTTCTGCATCGCTAGAGCGAAGTCGACGAAGTAGGCCTCTCGCGCCACCGTGCTTGGTGCGACGTCTTGTTCTTCAACTTCTTCCATACCCTCAACGCCGAGCAACTGGGGTTGTTCGTAGGTACCACCGGATATCTCCAGCATGTCGACGCTGGCATCTTCCAACCACTTGGCGACTTGTAGACTATCCGCAAAATCGAAGCCGCCTTTTTGAAAATCTGCGCTGTTGAGCTTCACGCAGATTGGGAAGGCTGGGCCGACAGCGCCGCGAATGGCTGCGACTACGTCTAAAAGCACCCGTGCGCGGTTTTCCAGCGAACCGCCGTACTTGTCTTGGCGCAGGTTTGTGCGTGGACTCAAAAATTGAGATAGCAGGTAGCCGTGGGCAGCGTGGACCTGAACGCCGGTAAAACCAGCTTCTTGGCATGCCTTGGCGCAGACAGCGAATCGTTGAACGATGTCCTCAATTTCGTCCTCCGTCAGGGGAATGGGCTTGCCGAACTGGCCGCCGGGCAAACCTAAGGTGACCGCCGAGGGCGCCTTGGGGTGTTTGTTTACGTTGGTTTGGGTCTGTCGACCCGCATGGCTAATCTGCGCCCAAAAGTGATTACCGTTACGGGTACCAACGCTTGCCCAGCTTGCCAGCGCCGAATGCATCTCATTGTTAGGTACACCGGCCACGATGACGTTGCCGGGTCGTTCCAGATGATCGGCATCCACCTGTATGTTGCCGGAAAGCAGTATGCCGGCTCCGCCATCGCTCCATAGCCCGTACAGGCGGTTGAGTTCCTGGCTGGGCAAACCCTCTGGCGTAGCCAAGCCCTCGGTCATGGCAGCTTTGCAGATACGATTGGGTACCGTCACGCCACAGGGAAGGGTGAGACTGCTCGTGAGCAGCGTATTGTCGATAGAATCAGGCATAAAAGTTGAGTCTGCGTTTGTTTGGGCTGACGGGGAATCCGTCGGTTAATGCTCAGGCGACTGATACTACGCTACCGCTAAAAGTAAGGGTAACGATTCGGGGATCTGGAAAGGAGTAAGAAGGAGAGGGCGCGGAGTGCGTTAGACGAGACCTCAGCGAAGCCGAGGTCACGTCATCAAAGATGCGCTAGTCTTGGCCCATGGACCAAGTCTTGCTGGCTTGGCGAGCACGTTCGAATTCGGATAGCTCCTCATCGATTTTGCGCAGAGGCAGGCTCTTTTTTATTTCGGGTACTTCCACCTGGAACTGCTCAGGAAGGATCTTTTCGTTTGCTCGCTGTTGCATGATTTTTCCTAAAGATAATCGGGTAGTTGTTTCGACGGTGAGCAGTAAACCGAAATACCAGCTTTTGGTAAAAGGAATAAATCAAAAGAAATATATTCTATATTGGAATTGTTTTGTTGGTGCACGGAGGGTTCTGATCAAAAGAGTTTCAAAACCAGTGATGGGGCCGATCCTGGGGTTACCGCTAAATTTTGGTTGCCGCGATTCTGGCGTCAGCTATCTGCAGTCGTGCTAGTCTTTCGAAAGAGAAAAAGGCAAAGGAGCGGATATGCCAGAAGGAATTGGATACAGCGATGCGGCAGCTCGGGGAGCGGCCAGCCAACCAACTCAGCGCCCAAGTTCGGCAGAGCGGGGTGATGCTCGACCCCGCGAAGACCAGGAAGTCCGTCGACCAAGCCAAGCTCAAACACAGGGAGTGGAGGTTAGGTTGAGCGAGCGTGCTCGTGGCGGAGCAGAGGAACCTCAGCAAAGCGATACCTACGCAGATCCCCGCGATCGACGCTGAGTCCAAACCGTGGCGGGCGTTGAACCATGCGCTACTCGCCAGCTAGCTCCCTCGGCTTGAGTTGAACCTATCTTTGCCGAGCGTATTTTCGTCCTTCCTTCCCCGCGGTAAGAACTACTTGGGGACATACCAAATCGGCGATGACCATGCCCGCTCTTGGATAGTGGCCTGTAAGTCTTCTCTTGGGGCGACTCCTGCACGCAATGCGTCCCAAGTGGACCAGCGGCAGGTTGGATTTTCCAAGGCGCGAACATAGTAGAAGGCTCTGTGCTCGGGATCAAAGCTCGGATCGGTCCAGTGGGCATGCAGTGCCCCAGCGCCTAAATCTGGGCTGACAGAACAATCCGACAGGTCTACCGTGGCACCGTTGTTCGGGCAGCGATGAGTTTGAGGGTCAACCTGTCCTCCATCGGAACACGCCACGTCATAAACCTGTTCTCGGTGATCGCCGTTTACGGTCCAGCCTTTAACGATCTGCAGTCGTTGCAGCCGTGCGGAGTTTGGGTCCGCCGAAGCCCAAGCCAGTAGTTGAGGAGTAGCGGCCTTGCGGGCGTGAAGCTCTGACCCCATTGGGACTCCATCTTTATAGGCTTCTCCCACGCTGTCGGGGTCATTCAAGTTGCTGCCGTCGAAGTCGTAGCCCGCGAATAAACGCACTTGCATTCGTGGCCCAGAGGTGGCGAAAGTTTCTTTACGGCGAAACGCGCTGTAAATGGCTTCTCGCGTATTTTCTTCTGCCCAAACGCCGGTTAAACCCGATGCGCCCCAAGTTTCATATGCGCCGGAGGCATACTGTTTGCCGCCCACATTCTTGATTTGCACTCTGCCCGCAGCTTCAATCAACTCCGCATCACCGGGGGAAAGCGGTTCCGAGCCGCGTAGACCTCCGTCGCTGTCCAGCAGTCCAACCTTGGAGAAATACGTTTGTTCATCCAGGGATGAGGCCGCGTTGTGGGTATCTGATGCGGCGATGAAACCGAATTGATAGGCGTTAGGTAGGCCCTGATCCTCCAGCGTAAGACCGTTGAGTAGGGCCTCTCTTGCATAGGAGCCCTTGGGTTCGCTGTAGAGCGTGGTCGCAACGCGATAAGGCATGATTTCAAAGTTCGCCCACTCATCTTCCGGTGACAGCAACGGGTGAGTTTCAGAGGTACCCTTCACCTGCGTAAGTTCCACCAGAGGCTCATTGCGAATTCGCTGATTGGCGTAATCGGCATCGATGGCGGCCCCAGACCAGTCAGCCATTTGAAACATTGCTCCATTCGAACCGTTGGAGTTATGGGGGATGGATAGAGCTTCTATGCCCTGGCTGCGCAGGCCGTCCATCCAGTCCCAGAGACCCTCAGGGTTTTGGCTATGAAAGCGCGAGAATGGCATGACCGGAAGCTTGTCGGTGTCCCGGAAAATAACATTGCGGTGAAGGTTGCCGCGTTCGTCGGTAGATGACGTGTACTCGTAGGCGGCGAAGGTGGTGAATTGCCCGGGTTCGTAATGCAGGTTGGCTGCGGCTACGGAATCTTCCCAAGCATTTTTTGCAATGGTGTCGAGTATCGCAGGATCGGTTTCGCCACCAACGATGCGCCGAACTGTTTCTGGAAGAAATTGGGTAAACGCGGTTACCCGCTGGCTTAAGCTCTCGGTATTCTGATTCTCCGGCGCATTGAGATTGTGCAGGTCTTGAACATGTGGCTCCCGACTGAACAGCGTAGATGTGTCGGCGGCCGCTTTAACAGCACCGAGGAACATGGCGTGATCGGTGACGGCATAAAAGTCGAGGGGCCGGCTGAGTTTGACATCGAAACCCGCCGGGTGGGGAATGGCCTCTCCCTTAGCGTAGCGATAGGCGTCGTAGGGGGTTGCCACAGTGCCGAAGGCATAGGCATCAAAGGAATAATCCGTATGCACATGCAGATCACCAAAATAGGCGCTGCGCAGGGCATTTCGGCGAACCGGTTGGCTACTCAGTGTTTCCGGTGCAATCTCAAGGGCAATTGACCCAAAGCGTGGGATCACCTCCGGTTCACCGTTTTGATCTGCACTGCAGGCGGACAGACTACTGATAATGCCCCCGATGCAAGCTAAGTGTCGGAAAAAGGTTGTCGCCGTCGACTTGAAGCTAGCCCCATGGCTGCAACGATGGTTTATGCTGATCATAAATCCTCCCTATTTGTGATCGGTGGGCTTGATGCGGAGCAAGTGGGTCTGTGAGCAAGCATTTGCGCAAAAAATGTCTCAAGCTGAACTGTTCGCACGCGTCCTGATGATAGCTCAGCGTCAGAACCCTCGGTGAGCACCAGCCTAGCCGAATTCGCCGATGGCTGCTGCGCCGAAATCGATAAAATCACTGAGATTGTCTGGGTTCATCAACTTTCATTTGCTCAATCGAAACCCTATCATTGCCGGCCTTTATTAGTGATCCTCGCCGCTCCTTGGTTAGCGCGTCGGCAGCAGCACTGCCGCGAAAGAGATTACCACTCCAAAAAACACATAAGGAAAACGGTGTCATGCACGACAACTATAAAATCCTCTTAGACGAAAGTGAGATGCCAACCCAGTGGTACAACATCGTTGCTGACCTGCCAGAGCCCCCTCCGCCAGCCTTGCACCCCGGGACGCATCAGCCCGCCACTGCTGAGGATTTTGGTCCGCTATTTCCCAAGGCGCTGATCGAGCAGGAGATGTCTGCAGAACGGTACATCGACATTCCCGGGGAAGTGCTGGATGTCTATCGACTATGGCGTCCCAGCCCGTTGTTTCGCGCCCGACGTTTAGAGCAGATGCTCGATACACCGGCCAAGATTTATTACAAGTACGAAGGCGTTAGCCCTGCGGGGTCTCACAAGCCCAACACAGCAGTGCCACAGGTTTGGTATAACGCCCAAGAAGGTATACGCAAGCTCACCACCGAAACTGGTGCAGGACAATGGGGTAGCTCGTTGGCCTTCGCCTGCGCCCAATTTGGCCTTGAGTGCGAGGTTTGGCAGGTCGCAGCCTCTTACCTTGCCAAACCCTATCGCCGTACCATGATGGAAGTGTGGGGCGGCAAGGTACATCCCAGCCCGTCTACGGTAACCGAATTCGGTCGCAGCCTGTTGGCCCAGGACGCGGATCATCCGGGGTCCTTGGGAATTGCAATTTCTGAGGCGGTGAGCCAAGCAGTGGAAGACCCTCAGGTGCGCTATGCCCTAGGCAGCGTGCTGAATCATGTGCTGCTGCACCAGACCATTATTGGTGAAGAAGCGCTGCTCCAGTTAGCCAAGGTGGACGCAGTCCCGGACGTCCTTGTGGGTTGCACCGGTGGTGGATCAAACTTTGGTGGGCTCGCGTTCCCGTTTTTGCGCGAAAAGTTAGCGGGTCGAATGAATCCAACCATTCGCTGCGTTGAGCCTGCCGCTTGTCCAACCTTGACCAAGGGCGAGTATCGCTACGACTTTGGTGACACAGCAGGCCTGACCCCGCTGATGAAAATGCACACCCTAGGCCATGGGTTTATTCCCGAGCCGATTCATGCAGGCGGTCTGCGTTATCACGGTATGGCCCCACTGGTATCCCATGTTTACGATCTGGGCTTGGTTGAAGCTATTTCGATACCGCAAAAAGAGTGCTTTGCTGGCGCATTGGACTTTGCGCGCATGGAAGGCATTGTGCCGGCACCGGAGCCAACCCACGCTATTGCCGCGGCGGTAAGAGAAGCCTTGGCCTGTAAAGAGTCTGGCGAGGAAAAAGTGATTTTGACGGCCTTGTGTGGCCACGGTCATCTGGATTTGGCCTCCTACGACAAGTACCTCAACGGCGAGATGGTTGATGCTGATTTGTCTGATGATGTCATTGCTCAAGCCATGAAGTCGGTGCCCGTGATCAATGCCTGAACCGATGCAGCACAGGCAAAGCCCACGTATCAACGATCGAAACCAAAGAACGGAATAAAAACAGCTTTAAGACGAGGAGAGACGTTATGTTAAAGCGATGGTACACCTTGGCCTTTGCCACAGGTGCAATGACGGTGAGTCTTGCCGCTTCGGTAAGTGCAGACGAGAGCGATCAGCGCACAGGCGCCGACGCGATTATGGAAGAAGTTGTGGTCACAGCCCGGCGACGGGAGGAGGGACTGCAGAGCGCCCCTATAGCCATATCAGCCTACACCGGTGATTCCCTAGATTACCGCGGCGTTACCAAGCTGGACCAGATTGCTAAATTTGCCCCCAGCCTCACCCTAGAAAACAATCCAAGCTTTGGCGGTGCTTCAAATTCCGCTGCCATTTACCTGCGCGGGATTGGTCAAAAAGAATTTTTGCCGACCACGGAACCCGGAGTGGGCCTATATGTGGACGGCGTCTATGTGGCGCGTTCCGTTGGCGCCATCCTAGATATTGTCGATGTGGAGCGGGTGGAAGTACTGCGGGGTCCTCAAGGCACATTGTTCGGACGCAACACGATTGGTGGTGCGCTATCTGTGATTACCCGTCAGCCAGAGATCGGTGGTGAAGTCACTGGCAACGTGGCTGCAAGCGTGGGGTCGGATAGCCTGTTACACCTTGCCGGTAGTGTGGAAGGCACTTTGAGCGATACCGCTGCTGCTCGCCTGAGCGTTGCATCTTTTAGCCAGGACGGTTACGTCCATCGAACCGATGGCATTGATCTTGGGGACGATGACACGCTGACGGCGCGACTCGCCGTAAACTGGCAGCCAAGTGATGTGCTTTCTGGTCAGATCAGCGTTGATATGACCCGGGATCGAGAAAATGGACCGGCTATGCAGCTTATCGGCATCGACTTTACCGACCTCAGTCAGCTAGCCGGTGTGGTGCTGGAACCACCACCGCCCATGGCCTTTGTGCACAATGTAACCTCCGGTGCCCAAACGATGGGGGTTCCCTGTGCGGTAACGAACCCAGCGGGACAGGGCGTTACCTCTAACCCAGCGGCCCCAAATTGTTATGACTCGCGCTACATCGGGGCAGATGGAACCAATGAAGGCACTGCGCCTGCGCTGTCAGAGACGGACCTTTGGGGTGTGTCTGCGACCTTTACCTACGAGTTGTCGGATAGCTTGACGCTGAAATCCATCACAGCTCATCGCAGCTTGGACTCCGAGTTCGCCCGAGACGGCGATCATTCGCCCCACAGAGTTTCTCAGTTCCACGACGATTTAGACCAAGATCAATTTTCACAAGAACTGCAGTTGCTGGGTACGTCGGATCGATTGGACTGGATTGCTGGTCTTTATTATTTCAATGAAGACGGTGTCAACGTGAACACGCTGGACTTTACCGTGTCGAATTTCCGCTCTGGTGGAGCCTTCGATAACGAAGCCTGGGCGGTCTTTGCTCAGGCAACCTATGACCTCAGCGATGTGCTGCACTTGACCGTCGGCGGGCGTTATACCGATGAGCAGAAGGCCTTTACGCCAGATCAGATCATTTATCAGAACTACTACGCGGACGTGCCGGCAGAGAGTCCTCTGGCCAAGCTGGCCGCGCCGTTCCTGCTAGCGGGTGAACGGATTCTGCCGATGCTAGAAAAAGAGATCGAGATCTCCGAGTTCACGCCCATGGTGAATCTGTCCTATGACCTGAACGACGATCTTATGGTGTACCTGAGTTACTCCGAGGGCTTCAAGTCCGGGGGCTTTACCCAGCGTGTTTTCCCCCCGGTTGTTGCAGGCTTCACCGCCCCAGCAGGGACTGCGGATATCGATCTGATACCGACCTACCAGCCGGAATTTGTGGAGGTGGTGGAGCTGGGCTTTAAGGGCACGTTTATGGACGGTCGCCTGCGGGTCAACGGGGCGCTGTTCACCACGGATTACGAGGACCTTCAGGTGCAGGTATTTAACAGCGTGGCGCCGGTAACCCAGAATGTGGGTAAGGCCTCCATCGACGGTTTTGAAATCGAAGTACTGGCTTCCCCTGGCGAAGGCTGGTTGGTGGAATCCAGTCTGTCGTTGCTGGACGCGGGCTTTGACCAAATTGACACCGCGAATACGCTGATTGCTAAAAGTAACGATTTTGAGCGCGTGCCTGATACCGCTGCCAGTTTGGGTTTGTCCAAGGAACTGCAGTTAGGGGCCAATGGTACTTTGATTCTTCGCGGTGACTGGAGCTATCGTTCCGAGACTTTTAACGACGCGTACAATACGCCACTGCTCAAGACCGACTCTACGGACCTTCTGGACGCCAGCGCACGTTGGTTGAGTGCAGACGAGACTTGGACGGTGACCCTGAGCGGTGTCAACCTGAGCGATGAGGAGTACTTGGTCAGCGGTGTGTACGGCACAGCGTTCCAATCCTTTGAAGGCTTGTTTGACCGTGGTCGCGAAGTGCGTCTGGAAATCCGCAGGGACTTTTAGACTCAGCCCATTCGCACCTTGCCCTTGGCAAGGTGCGTACCGGAGAGTAACTGATGGCTAGAGTAAAAATTGCCAAGCCCGAAACAGTCGAAGACCCCGCAGTAGCGGGGATTTTTGAGTGGGTGACGCAAATGGAAGGCAGCGTGCCTAACCACTTTTTTGTTGAACTCAACTTTCCGGCGTTTTTTACGGCGAAACTTGGGGCTACCAAGGTGCTGTGGGAGGAAGGCGAGCTTTCCATGGAAGAAATCCAGCACATAGGCATCTTGGTTTCCCAAGCCAATGGGTGTTCATACTGTACTGCGGCCTTTTGCACCATTCTCAACTACGGCTTGGACGCCGACGAGGCTGAAGTCGGCGGGCTGCTTACCGAGGGTGCAGAAGCCGTAAGCGACCCGCGCCTGCGGGCCCTGTTGGACTATGCGCTGAAGGTGAATTTGGATGCTGCATCCGTCACCGATGAAGACGTAAAGGCACTGCGCGATGCCGGACTGACAGATTTAGGGATCGTTCAGGTCACCCATATTGTCAGTGACTTTGGCTCTTATAATCGTTTGAATTTGGCCTTGGATACGGACTACGACTACCGCAGTTTTTGGCGTCAGCTGGCGTTTCCTGAGGCCTCTCCGCAGTCCCAGCCTCAGTCCTAGTCTCAGGGCGACTAGCTTCTAGGTTTGGTGAATACGCACCAGACCTTCTTGGGTGGTGGAAGCGACCAACTCCCCTGACTGGTTGTAAATCAGTCCCCGATTGAATCCTCTGGCACCGCTGGCGCTGGGACTGTCTTGGTCGTATAGCAGCCATTCGTCGGCCCGAAACGGACGGTGAAACCACATGGCGTGATCCAGGCTTGCGACCTGCACGTTGTCCTGCATAAAGCTCACCGCGTGGGGACGGGTGGCGGTATCCAGTAACGACCAATCCGATAGGTAGGCCAATACGCATTGGTGGATGCGTGGATCGTCCGGCAGCTTGTCACCGCAACGCATCCAACATCGCTGCACGGGCTCGGCGGGCTCAGGGTTCAGTAAGTCGATGGGTTCGATGGGCTTAACCTGAATGGCTGAGGAGCCAGAAAAGCTGTCCTGAAATTCCTTTGGCCAGCTTTTAGACTGCGCCTGACGAATTTCATCTTCCGTCTGTAGATCGGCAGGACTTGGTACATCGGGCATATCAAACTGATGGTTAAGCCCTCCTTCATCTACTTGGAAGGAGATGGACATGGTGAAAATGGCTTGGCCTCGCTGGACTGCAACAACCCGCCGGGTGGTGAAGCTCTTGCCGTCGCGAATGCGGTCCACTTTGTACAGGATAGGAATGTCGGTGTCGCCGGCTCGCAAAAAATAGCCATGCAGACTGTGAGCGCTCCGGTCGGTAGAAACGGTACGCGACGCGGCGACTAGGGCTTGGCCAATAACTTGGCCGCCATACACCCGCTGCCACCCCTCGTTGGGGCTGGTTGCTAAATAGTGGTTTAGCTCAATCTCCTCAAGGTCGAGGGTTTCGATGATCTTATTTAGTGGCTGCATAAGCGGGTGTGAGAGGTGCCTCGGCTGTTAGTACTTATAAGATTCGATCTTGAAAGGACCCTGCTCAGCAACGCCGATGTAGTCTGCCTGGGTCTTGGTCAGGCGCGTCATGACGCCGCCGAAGCCTTCTACCATCAGTTCAGCGACTTCTTCATCGAGTTTTTTCGGCAGCACCTCGACGCTCACCGGCTGACGCTGGTTTTCGTCTTGATTGGCCCAACCCTGCTCAAAGAGGTACATCTGGGCCAGTACTTGGTTGGCAAAGGAACCGTCCATGATGCGCGACGGATGGCCCATGGCGTTGCCTAAGTTCACCAAGCGACCTTCGGAAAGCAAAATCAAATAATCGCTAGGCTCATCCGAGCGGTAAATCATGTGGACCTGATCTTTTACCATCTCCCAGCGCCAGTTTTCGCGCATGTAGGCTGTGTCAATTTCATTGTCAAAGTGGCCAATGTTGCACACCACGGCACCCTTTTTCAGACTGCTAAGGATGGCGGAGTCGCAAACATTGGCGTTGCCGGTGCAGGTGACCAAAATGTCTGTGTCCAGCAGCAGTCGGGTGTTGATGTCTGCGATGTTGCCGGTGTTCACGCCACCTTCGTAGGGCGAGACCACCTCGTAGCCGTCCATACAGGCTTGCATGGCGCAAATGGGATCCACTTCGGTTACCCGGACAATCATGCCTTCCTGCCGCAAGCTTTGGGCGGAGCCCTTACCCACATCGCCGTAGCCGACAACCAGCGCTCGTTTTCCGGCCATAAGCATGTCCGTAGCGCGCTTGATGGCGTCGTTGAGGCTATGGCGGCAGCCGTATTTGTTATCGTTTTTGGACTTGGTAACCGAGTCATTAACGTTGATGGCTGGCACTCGTAATTGGCCGTCCCGCATCATCTCGTAGAGGCGGTGGACACCGGTCGTGGTCTCTTCACTGATGCCATGGATATTGTTCAGCATCTGGGGGTAGTTTTCGTGAATGATCAGGGTGAGATCGCCGCCATCGTCCAACAGCATGTTGGCATCCCATGGCTCGCCATTGTGCAAAATAGTCTGCTCGATACACCACTCGTATTCTTCTTCAGTCTCACCTTTCCAGGCAAAGACAGGTATGCCACTGGCGGCCATCGCCGCAGCAGCATGATCTTGGGTTGAGAAGATGTTGCAAGAAGACCAGCGGACCTCGGCCCCAAGCTCGACCAAGGTCTCAATGAGTACCGCAGTTTGAATGGTCATGTGAATGCAGCCGATGATCTTTGCTCCGTCCAGCGGTTGCTCCTTTGCATACCGTCGGCGCAGGGCCATCAGAGCAGGCATCTCGGCTTCCGCCAGCGTGATTTCTTTGCGCCCAAAATCAGCGAGGGCGATATCGGCTACTTTGTAGTCATTCATAGTGCGCTCCAAGTGCGGTTTAGACCTAGACATTTGTAAAAAGCGGTGGGCCGTTGAAATCGCCCAGCCTGAAAGAGCGCGCATACTACCAACAGCGTGGGGTTGGGACAAAGATTATCCCGAAATTGCCATACAGTTTGCCTGAATCCAGACCAATGCGTATGGTCTTCAGCTGTTTTTGGCCACCTGTGTTAGTTACCGGTTGTAAGTGAATGAATGCACCGATCGAACCCCTCAGTAAACTGCCTGATGTGGGCACCACGATATTCACCGTGATGAGTGCTCTTGCTGCTGAACAAAAAGCCTTGAATCTGTCTCAGGGCTTCCCGGATTTTGATGGGCCGCGTGAATTGCTGGACTGCGTTGAAGCCCATATGCGTGATGGGCGAAACCAATATCCGCCCATGGCGGGAGTGGCACCACTGCGTCAGGCCATAGCGGATAAAGTCGAAGACCTTTACGGTTTGAAATGCAGCGCCGATGAGGAAGTTACTGTGACAGCGGGAGCGACTGAAGCCTTGTTCTGCGCCATCGCCGCAGTAGTCCATGCCGGGGATGAGGTGATCGTGCTGGATCCAGCCTACGACAGTTACGATCCCGTTATTCGACTACAGGGCGGTGTGGCTGTGCATGTGCCTCTGAACGCACCGAGTTTTAACATCGACTGGCAGCGGATTGCTGACGCAATAACCCCCCGAACCCGACTGCTTATTTTGAATAGTCCTCACAATCCCACTGGCATGGTGATGCAGGACCATGACATTGCAGCCTTGTCAGAGCTGTGCGCTGAGCACGATATTTACCTGATCGGCGATGAGGTTTACGAACACATGGTGTTTGATCACGGTAAACACTTGAGTCTATGCGCCTATGCGGATCTCTATGCTCGCAGCTTTGTAATTTCTTCCTTTGGCAAGACCTATCATGTCACGGGCTGGAAGGTTGGATACTGTGTGGCCCCACCGAGACTGACCTTGGAGTTTCGCCGTATTCATCAATACGTGACCTTTACCGTCAATACGCCGGTTCAGTTGGGGATTGCTGATTTTTTGCAGCAGCATCCCGAGCATCACCGGGAGCTTCCTGCTTTCTATCAGCGCAAGCGAGACCTGTTTTGTCAATTGCTGGAACCTTCACGTTTTTCCCTAGTGCCCAGCCAAGGCACCTACTTTCAACTGTTGGGTTATTCGCAAATCACGGCGGAAGCGGACGATTTATTGGCCAGACGATGGACCTGTGAGCAAGGCATTGCCTCCATTCCGATCAGTGTGTTTTATCAAAACCCCGAACACTGCGATTACTCGGCACTGCGATTTTGTTTTGCCAAGGATGACGCTACTTTGGCACAAGCGGCGGAAATCCTATGTCGCCTTTGACCGTCCGCCTGCTTCAGAGCCCCACCCGTTGGCATGATGCGGCGGGGAATCGCGCCCACTTTCAGGGCCTTTTGAGCGAGCCGAGAGAGCTACCGGCGGCAGATGTCTACGTGCTGCCAGAAATGTTTACCACTGGCTTCACCATGGATTCAGCAAATCAAGCTGAGACTATGGATGGCCCCACGGTGTCGTGGATGAGTCAGCAGGCTGTGGCTTTAGGGGCCGCGGTTACGGGCAGTTTGATCATTCAAGAAGGCGGTTATTTTAACCGCCTGATCTGGGCAACACCGGACGGGCAAATCCGGCACTACGATAAGCGGCATCTGTTTCGCATGGCCGGTGAACACGAAAGTTTCTCACCCGGCAATGAGCGGGTGATTGTTTCTTATAAGGGCTGGCGGTTGCGTTTGAGCGTCTGCTACGACCTACGGTTCCCTGTCTGGCTGCGCAATCAGGAGGACTACGATGCCCTGCTTTGCGTCGCCAATTGGCCAGCCGCCAGAGCGCTGGCTTGGCAAACACTGGTTCGGGCAAGGGCCATCGAAAATCAAGCCTATTGTGTTGCAGTTAACATTGTTGGCATAGACGGCACGGGTCTGGCGCATGGTGGGGGCAGCGCTATTTACGCTCCAGACGGTGCAACGGTGGTGGAAGCCGGTGAGGGCCCAGATATTGTTCAAGGCACGCTGGATAGTGACGTTTTGACAGGGTTACGACAGGCCTTTCCGGTAAAATTGGATGCAGATACATTTACATTAGATCCGTGAGGTCGTGAGACTGCGATCCGTGTGGCTCTCGCGGATGCTTCGCGGTCTGAGAATCATTACCCAATCCGGTGAAGGAGAATCTTTTGGGAATATCCCAAGTGAATTTAGCGAAGACGTTGACACAAGTGTTCAAGACCTTTGTCTTGTTGGCAGCGCTGAGTGCCTGTTCCGAGCAGTCGGCCCAGACCCAAGCGGGGGCTGATGCCCATCCGGGTCAGTCGATCTACAACGAAGCCTGTATCTCCTGCCACAACCCCGGCATTAGCGGCGCCCCCCGCTTGGGAGATATCGATGCTTGGCAGCCTCGGGCTGCTAAGGGGCGCGAGGCGCTAGTGCTTTCTACTGTGAACGGCTTGAATGCGATGCCTGCGAAAGGGATGTGTTGGCGCTGCACCGATGAAGAGCTTGGTCACGCCGTGGACTACATGCTCGAGCAGTCGGGTGTAGGCAGCCAACCTTGAACCTCCGCGACCTGCGTTATCTTGTGGCCGTTGCTGAGCATCGGCACTTTGGCAGAGCTGCGGAAGCCTGCTTTGTCAGTCAGCCAACACTGTCTACCCAACTGAAAAAGCTGGAGGAGACTCTTGGGGTAGTATTGTTCGAGCGCAGCAATCGCCGGGTGATGTTGACACCGCAAGGTGAACAGGTAGTCCAGCAAACCCAGCGAATCCTCGTGGAGTTGAATGCGCTGACCGCTTTATCCGAGCAGCTGCGAGACCCCATGGGTGGTGACCTGCGCATTGGTATTATTCCCACCATCGCCCCCTATCTGCTACCCAAGGTGTTGGCGCCATTGCGGGAGGCATTTCCTAATCTGAAGATTCAGCTGACCGAAGGACAAACTGCCAACATTACGCGCATGCTCAAGCATGGTGACCTTGATGCCACGTTGTTGGCTCTGCCCTTGGGCGAGGAAAATGTGGAAGAGGTGGCCTTACTTGACGAAGACTTCGTCTTCGCGGTTCCGGCAAATCACCCCAAGGCTCAACTGACTGAGGTGGATCCTAGTGATCTTGAAGGCGAGGAGGTACTGCTCTTGGAAGACGGCCACTGTTTCCGGGATCAGGCCTTGGAGGTGTGTCAGGCCCATCGCGGTATCGAGAGTAAAAGCTATAGCGCTACGAGTCTGGAAACCCTGCGCCAACTGGTAGCGGCGGGGGTTGGCGTGACGCTGATTCCCCAGCTTGCCGTGCCGAATGAGTTTAAGCCCTCAGACGGTTTGCGCTACATTCCTTTCACCGCAAAGGGACAAGACAGACCGATGCGCACCCTTGGTTTGTGCTGGCGCGCATCCTCAACTCGTGGCGAACTGCTGGGCGACGTGGCTACCTTGTTAAAAGAGTGTATGAATACCCTTTAGGCAAAGTCTTCGATCAGGGCTGCACGCTGATCCGCTGACACTTCGTAGCTACCCGGCAAGGAGCTGTGGTCAATGCCCATGAAGAGGGAGGTCCCGGCCTTCAGAGAGGCGATGTCTGAATCGTTCAACTCGAAGCGCATGAAGTGCACGGCGGCTGCTTTTTCGTCCCGAGTTCGTTCCATGTCTTCGTTGGTTATGGCAAAGATTTTTTCGCCCTCGTCACCCACGCGAACCCACACGGTTTGTTCGATACCACCCATGGTAGCCAGCGCCACCTTGCGCTCTTCCACGTCACCGTATTCGATCATAAAGGTCGCTTTCCAGTTACAGCCGTCGGGAATTAACGGGTTATAGGAAGCCAGTTCCTCCTCGATTTCAGCGGCCTCGAAGATGCGCTCGACACGCAGCATTTCCTGAATTTGATACTTCATGGTCAACTGATCTTCGAAGTACAAAGTGGCGTGAGGCCCTAGGGCAATGTTGCGTCGCTTTTTATGCGCGATGACCTGTGCACGGAACTCCTGTCGGCGTCCGGCGTACTCCTCTAAAGACCAAAGGTCGGAGCGGGTAAGGGTCATGTGTATTCTCCAAAACGTTCGTTGCTGCTCGTCGCAGCGGTGTTAAATGTTATAAGCCTTTCGGACCATGCTGATTGGATGTTGAGCGTCGCCTT
>JAYOVN010000017.1:0-34451 GCA_038151515.1 Gammaproteobacteria bacterium
CACTGCTGGGTTATCTGGAAACCGTTGAGATCGCCCAAAACAGCGCCACTGAAAAATTTCGTTTTCCCGTGCAGTGGGTGAACCGTCCCAGCGCCGACTTTCGCGGCTTCGCCGGCACCGTCGCAGCCGGCAGCATAGGGCCGGGTGATGCGGTTCAGGTGTTGCCCAGTGGGTCCGAGGCTGTCGTGCGGGAGGTGGTGCTTTACGACGAAAGCCTGCCCGCGGCTCTGCCGAATCAGAGTGTGACTCTGACCTTGGATCGAGAGGTAGATGTTTCTCGGGGTGACGTCATTGTGGCGGCGGATGCTCCCTGCGAAGTGTCTGATCAATTCGACACGTCTCTAGTGTGGATGGATCAGGAGGCCGGCTACGTTGGCCGCGGCTACGAGTTGATGTTGGGGGCAAAGCGCATCGGTGCCACCCTGACCGAGATCAAGTACAAGGTGAATGTGAACACGTTAGAGCAGCTACCCAGCCGCAACCTGGTGCTTAACGACATTGGTCGGGTGACCCTGAGCTTAGACGAGCCGATTCCTTTTACCGCCTACAGCGAATGTCGTGATTTGGGGTCCTTCGTCCTAATCGACCGCTACAGCAAGGCAACCGTCGGCGCGGGCATGATTAATTTTGGCCTGCGCCGGGCACAAAACCTCTATCCCACCGAGTCCACCATTGATGCTCAGCATCGATCTCAACTCATGGGCCACAAAGGTAAGGTGATTTGGCTCACGGGTTTGAGCGGCTCCGGCAAATCCACGGTGGCTGACGCACTGGAGAGTCGTCTGCACCAGATGGGGATACACAGCTATATATTGGATGGTGACAACATCCGCGCTGGACTGAACAAAGATCTGGGCTTTACCGACGCGGATCGAGTCGAGAATGTTCGGCGTACCGCTGAGGTAGCCAAGCTCATGGTAGATGCGGGATTGGTGGTGATAACCGCCTTTATCTCGCCTTTCCGTTCAGAACGGGACATGGCCAGAGCTTTGTTTGATGAGGGTGATTTCGCTGAGGTTTTTTTGGATGTTTCGCTGGACGTGGCAGAAGAGCGAGACCCCAAAGGCCTGTACAAAAAAGCGCGCCGGGGCGAGTTGCCCCATTTCACCGGAATTGATTCTCCCTACCAAGCGCCGGAGAGCGCCGATTTGCGCTTAGACACCAGTGAACTAAGCGTCGAAGCATGTGTCGACGAACTGTTGAAGCTGTTGTGAGCCTATCTTCAACTTCTCAGATCCAAGCCACAGAGCCCAGAGAGGCCGCTCCTCAAACGCCAGAGCCGAGTGCGGGCAGCCCCTCTCACTGGCATAGCTTGGCCAAGGCATTTTCTTGGCGGGTCGTCGCTACCTTGACCACTGCTGCCATAGCCTACGTGATTACCGGCGAAATCGACACGGCCCTGCTGATTGGCGGCATCGAGTTTTTCCTGAAAATTGGCATCTTCTACGCCCACGAACGTTTGTGGCTGTGGTTGACGTGATCCTTTAGGTGCCGTGGTCAGTGCTGTTAGGCTAGGCCCATGCAGTTATCACGCCCTCTCAGTACGGTGCTCACCGCAGGTATCCTTTGTCTGCTGGCAAGCTGCGGTCAGAGCGATCGCACCCTAGCTATCGCCACCGGGGGGCCTGCTGGCCTTTATTACCCCTTTGGCGGCGGCATGGCATCCCTGTGGTCCGAGGTGTTGCCTGGCGTAAACGCTAAGGCTGAGGTTACTGGTGGCTCTGTGACCAATGTGATCCAAGTGGCACGGGGTGAGAGTGATTTGGGCATCGCCATGGCAGATGTGGTCACCAGCGCTTATACCGGGACCGGACGGTTTCCCGAACCCTTACCCTTGCGCGTGCTGTTTACCGCCTACCCAAACATCGTGCATGTGCTGAGTTTGCGCAGTAGCGGTATTGAATCCATCAAAGACTTAGTAGGTAAGCGGGTGGCCATCGGTGCCCAAGGTTCCGGCACTGCAGTAGCTGCTACGAATATGCTGAACGGCCTTGGTCTGAGCCTGCAGGATATTGCCCCCCGTTACCTGAGCTTTGGCGAGACCACGACCGGTTTGAAAGACGGCAACCTAGATGCAGGCTTTGTTGTAGGCGGTTTGGGTATTGCTGCGGTAACCGAGCTGGCGGTGACCCGGGATATTCAAATTATCTCACTCACCGAGGCAGAGCTGGCGGAACTGACGGTTCAATATCCCGCTTATTCGGGCTATACGATTCCCGGTGGCACCTACGCCGGTGTGGGCGAACCCCGGCAGGCGCTTGGTATTTGGAGCGCTGTGGTGGTGCACGAGGCCATGCCCGAGTCGCTTGCCTATGCGCTAACCTGCTCGGTCTATAAGGAACATCAGCGCTTATTGAGTATTTCGCCGGTGGTAAAGGATATGACCCTAGACAACATTCATCAGTTGGCCGCTGTGCCCCTACACCCGGGTACACGGCGCTACCTGCAGAACCCTACCGACAATTGCCCAGCACCCGGGCTGGCCGAGGCCGCGCTTTAATTCATGTCAGCCCAGCAGTTTCCCAGCAGCAGCACGCCTAAGGCTATTGTCGTCCTCGCTAGCGTCGTGGCGGTGTCTCTTTCTGTTTTCCAGCTGTGGCAGCCCTTGGTTGGATTTTTCCCAGTAGGCAGCCTGCCTTTTGAGAGTGTGCTGGGGCAGCAGCCCGCCACTTATTTTCGACCCATTCATTTGGCTTGGGTTCTAGCTCTGGGTTTTTTGGTATATCCCATCGCCCGGGAGGGTACTTGGCTCCGCTACGTCGACGGCCTCAGCATTGTTGCCGTGCTGTGGGCAAGTCAGCGTATTTTGGTATTCGATTATCAGTCCATCGAGCATCTGCTTAACGGTCTGCAGGCCCCGGATTTTCTGGCAGGTCTGGTGCTGATTGTGGCCACGTTGGAAATGGCTCGACGCGCCGTAGGCGCCGTGATGATGTGGGTGGGTTTGACATTTTTGCTTTACGCGGCCTTCGGCAATGTGCTGCCCGACGTGTTGGCTACCAAGGGATTTTCCTTTGAGCGCATCGTGCGTTTTCAGGTGTTTACCGGGGCGGGCCTGTTCGGCGCGCCCTTGGGTATCGCTGCCGGCGCTGTGTTTAGTTTTGTGCTGTTTGGGGCGTTTTTACAGGTGACCGGTGCCGGTAAGTTCTTGATCGATCTCTCCTTTGCTGCGGCAGGACGGTATCGGGGCGGGCCGGCTAAGGCCTCGGTAATCGCATCAGCCGCCATGGGTTCCATCTCTGGCAGCGCTATCGCCAATACCGTAACCACGGGTTCCCTGACGATTCCCATGATGAAAAAACTTGGCTACAAACCCGAGGAAGCTGCGGGCATCGAGGCGGCTGCGTCCACCGGCGGGCAAATCATGCCGCCGATCATGGGAGCCGGGGCCTTCGTTATGGCGGAATTTACCAAGACCTCCTATGGCGAGATTGTTTGGATGGCCTTAGTGCCAGCGCTACTGTACTTCCTGTCTGTGCTTTTGTACGTGCACGTGCTGGCGGTCAAAGGCGGCTTCAAGGGAATGCAGGGCCAAGCCGGCGCTTGGCGGGTGCTTGTGGATGGCCTGCATTTTTTGCTGCCTCTGGCCCTAATTACCGCGCTGCTGCTTTGGAATTACTCCCCAGTATTGGTGGGCGTTGCGGGCAGTGCAGCGGTGTTGCTGGCGAGCCTGCTGCGCAGCCACACCCGCATCAATATCTCTCAACTTGTGTTGGGCCTGCGTCAGGGCGCCATGCTGGCCATCTCAATATCGGTGGCCTGCGCCGTGGCTGGTTTGGTGGTGGGCACCATTGGGCAAACGGGTATTGGGCTGCAGTTTACGGAATCCGTAGTGGCCCTCAGCGGCGGTCAGCTTTGGCTGGCGCTGATATTGGTGGCCATCGCCGCATTGGTGCTGGGTATGGGGCTGCCAGCAACGGCGGCCTACATCGTGCTGGCGGTGATGACCGGCCCGGCCCTGCAAGAGTTGGGGCTGGCGCTGATAACCGCCCATATGATTATTTTTTGGCTGGCTCAAAGCTCCAACGTCACCCCCCCCATCGCCTTGGCGGCGTTCGCTGGTGCTGGGGTGGCAGGCGCGTCCCCCATGGCCAGTGCCGTGGAGGCGGTGAAGCTGGCCAGCGGGCTCTTTGTAATTCCCTTGATGATGGCATTTTCACCGCTACTGCTCAGCGCCGAATACGGCTGGAGTGGCGTGCTGCTGTCCGCAGGTGTCACGGGACTGCTGATGCTGATGTTAATCATGACGCTGCAGCAGTATTTATTCGCCCCGGTAGCCCGAGTCACACGGCTGTTGGCGTTGATTGCCGCGGGGTTGCTCGTGTATCCCAGTACCGAGTCTCGGGTGGTGGGGGCGATGCTTGCTATGGCGGTGATGGTGGTGAATTACCGGGGACAGTCGGAAGTCGCCACCAGATCTTAGGCCAAGCTGTCGTTGTGCAAGGGATAAAGGGTGTGAACAGGGTTCTGGTTGCATTCAATGAGCCAAGCTGGCGACACGCTCCCTTTAAGGCAGAAGACGCCGGCTATTGGCTCGCGGTCTGACTCTCCCGCTCGGTCAACCATTCTTCGTGGGGGGTGTACTGTCCTTCATGCCAAAACCCCCAGTCACTGGACTTGCTGCCGGTTAGAATCAGCGTCCACACCGGGCGCTCTTCAACAAGCTGCACAATGTGTTGATGGGAGGCCGGCCGAAAGTGTGGGCGTAAGGCTTGGACTAGTGTTCGGGGTCTCTCGGGTGTTTGCTCCCAATACGGCTCAAGGGGAAAGGTGACAAACCACCAAGGGTGGTCATGAAACGCCCGGTCGTCATCACCCTTATGAAATTTGTGTAACCGCAGGGTAAAGCCAAACCACAGAATCCACCGCTCTAAATAGGGCTGCCCGCAGTCGTAAACCAGATCATGGGTCCAGCCAAAGGTCAGGGAGCCAAGAGTGAAAAGGCGTTCAGAATAGGTCACGAAGTAGCTGGTGCTCAGGCGGAAAGCGGTAGTATAAAGCGATGGCGTTCACGGGGTAAGCGCTAGATGGCTCATAGAGGATAAAGGAGAGAAAAGTATGGCAATTTTCACAGATTCACCGGTCTTGGATAACGGCATGGTAGATGCGTCGAACTGGGCTAGCGAGCAATGGGTTCACGATCAGTTTGCGTGGCTGCGTCAGAATGCGCCCCTGCAGTATTTGTCTCCGGAAGGCTACCAACCGTTTTGGAATGTCACCCGCTACAATGACATCAAAGAGATTGAGGGCCAAAAAACGGTCTTTATCAACGACCCTCGGCCAACCCTTGGTCTGGAGGTGATGGAGCAAATGGTTCAGCAAATGACCGGGCGCAAACACCTTGTGCGAAGTCTTGTGCAGATGGACGATCCTGACCACATGAAGTACCGCATGCTCACCCAGGGCTGGTTCATGGGCAGCAACCTGCGCAAGCTGCAGGCTCGGGTGGATGAACTGGCGGATATGTACATTGACCGCATGGCAGACCTAGGCGGCGAGTGTGACTTTGTGAAGGATGTGGCCATTTGGTATCCGCTGCGGGTAATCATGAGTATTTTCGGCGTGCCCGAGGAGGACGAGCCGCTGATGCTCAAGCTTACCCAAGAACTTTTCGGCAGCACGGATCCGGATGTGAATCGCTCCTTCGAGCCTGCCGAATTCCTGAACGTGGTGAAAGATTTTGAGAACTACTTTGTCAAACTGAGTGAGGCGCGCCGGGCCGAGCCGAAGGATGATTTGGCCACCATTATCGCCAACGCGGAAATCGACGGCGCCCAGATTCCCGAGCACGAAGCCAACGGCTATTACATGATCATTGCCACGGCGGGTCATGACACAACCAGCGCCTCCACCGCTGGTGGCCTGCTGGCGCTGATGGAAAATCCGGATCAAATGGCTGCCTTTCGAGCGAACCCAGAAGGCCTAATGCCCACAGCCATTGACGAGATGATTCGCTGGGTGTCACCGGTTCGGCACTTTATGCGTACGGCGACCCAAGACACCGAAGTCGGGGGACAGAAGATTAAGGCTGGAGAGTCCATGATTTTGTGGTACCCGTCTGCTAACCGGGACGAAGCGGTTTATACCGACCCTATGTCCTTCCGCATCGACCGCAAAGAGAGTAAGCAAATCGCTTTCGGCTTTGGTGCACATGTGTGTTTGGGTCAGCACTTGGCGCGAATGGAAATGAGTTCCCTGTTCCGCAAACTGCTGGATCGGGTGGAGCATATTGAGTTGGCTGGCGAGCCGAAATATACACAGGCGGTATTTGTCGGTGGCTTAAAGAGCTTGCCGATTCGCTACAAAATGAAATAGCCCGTGATCGCTGAGGCGGATCTCACTCTGAGTTGTGGTGACATGTTCGCAGCCCTGTCTCTGCAGGGCGGCGGCATTGAGGAACTTAGGCGCGGGAATCAAGCATTAATGATCTCGGCACCCACGCCGCCGTTTTTGGGCAGCTTTGCCATGGTGCCGTTTTGCAGTCGGATTACCTCAGGGCGTTTTGATTATCGAGGTAAATCCGTACAGCTTGCTCCAAATTTCCCCCCAGAGCCTCATGCCATTCACGGCTTTGGCTGGCAAAGCCGCTGGCAAATCGCTCGCCTAGAGCAAAATGCCTGCACGCTGGTGTACGAACATGACCAAGCCACGGCCGAGGCTACCGGCTGGCCTTGGGCCTTTACCGCACGACAGCACTTTGCCCTCAGCGAAACTGGGCTAAGCCACAGGGTTAGTGTGGAGAATGTCAGCGATGAGATCATGCCTGTAGGTGCCGGGTTTCATCCTCACTTTCCACTGACGCCCGACAGCGACGTCAGCATGCTTTGCCAAGGAGAGCTTGTCTTAGATGCCGATGGTTTGCCCATAACTGCTTCAGCGTCGAGCACACTAAATAACTCAGCCGATAACAGCGGCTCTCATACCAATCCACTGGCCAGACGCCCTTGGCTTCAGCAAGGCCTAGATCAGGTTTATGTGTGGCGACAGGGCAGTGCCCGGATCCGCTGGCCTGATCAACCCTGGTCATTGGCCATTGAACCGGAACAGTCATTGCCCCATTGGGTGGTATACGCCCCACACAACGCCGGCTTTATTTGTATCGAACCCATCAGCCATTTACCCGATGCTCTGAACATGCTCGGGTCGGCAACCGATGAACGGGGAGGGTTGGTAGATTTGGCGCCGGGAGGGCGCTGGGCTGCCAGCACCCGATTCGTCACCTGCGCTAGTTTTTAGCCAGTTGGTAGCTAGAGGACACCGGGTGACGGGTGTGGGCCAACTTTCTTGGATCAAAGTACTTGGTCCAAAGTACTTGATCCAAAGTATTGGGACCAAAGTACTGGGGCCAAAACTTCCAATTCAAAACGAGGGTTCTAAGCCTGCTTCGTATCACCGCTGGATGTGGCTCAACCTCATTGTGGGCCCAAGCATCGACAGTGATTTGTACCGCAATCAGCTCTCCAAGGGCCGGGAAGTTCGTGATAGATTGAGGGCATCAAAAACAGTTTGGAGAGAGGCTGAACATGGCTGAAGCAGTTGATTACAAGCAAATCGGTACGACCCCTGTCCGTCCTGACGGGTTCGACAAAGTGACCGGTCGTGCTCAGTTTGGTGCCGACGTAAATTTGCCCAACATGATTCACGGCAAGGTGCTCCGCAGCCCCCATGCCCACGCTCTGATCAAAAGTGTGGACGTTAGCGCAGCTTTGGCCATTCCCGGCGTCTACGCTGCAATCTCCGGTGCAGATTTTCCCGGTGGTCGCCTAGAAGGTGAAGCCAGCGGCGAAGGCGGCGGCACCATGAACGACATCGCGAAAAACGTGATGGCTCGGAATAAAGTAATGTATCACGGCCACGCGGTAGCCGCTGTTGCTGCGTCAACCGCACGTTTGGCGGAACAAGCGCTGCAGGCAATCAAGGTGGAGTACGAGGTGTTAGAGCCGGTGCTTGATGTGGTGAAAGCCATGGATCCTGCATCGACCTTGGTGAATGAAGACAACTACACCGCGCTGCCGGAAAAACCCGAGAAACCTTCCAATGTTGCCAACGTCGGTCACCTAGAGCGAGGCGATGTGGAAGAGGGCTTCCTAGCCGCGGATGTAGTAATTGAACGCGAGTACAAATGCCCCATGGCCCATCAGGGCTACATCGAACCACATGCCTGTGTTGCCAGCATCGACGAGCGCGGTCGGGGTACGGTTTGGTGTTCAACCCAAGGTCACTTTGAGCACCGTGCAGCCACCTCGAAAATGCTCGGCAAAAATATGGCTGATCTGAAGTTCGTGGCCACAGAAATTGGCGGCGGCTTCGGCGGCAAGACCGTCGTGTATCTGGAACCACTGGCCACCATGCTGTCAGAGAAGTCTGGTCGCCCAGTGAAAATGACCATGTCCCGGGAAGAGGTGTTTCGGGCCACTGGTCCAAGTTCTGCCACCGTGGCGCGAGTCAAGGTTGGGGTGCGCAATGACGGCACCATCACTGCGGCGAAGTCTTGGATCGCCTTTGAAGCCGGCGCATTTTCTGGCGCTCCCTGTATGCCCGGTGCTATGTCGATTTATGCCCCTTACGCCATCGAAAACTTTGTTGTGGATACCTTCGACGTCTTGGTGAATAAACCCAAGGTGGCCGCCTATCGTGCGCCCGGTGCGCCTCAGGCCATGCACGCCTTTGAAAGCGCGTTGGATGAAGCTGCTCAGCAACTGGGTATGGATCCCATTGATTTGCGCTTGGTCAACGCCGCGGATGAAGGCACTCAAGCTCCCTATGGCCCGAAGTTCCCGCCCATCGGTTTTAAAGCCTGTTTGCTTGCTGCCAAGAACCACCCCAATTACACCAAGCCTGTGCCCGAGGGTGCGGGCCGAGGCGTGGCCGTGGGTTTTTGGTTCAATGTGGGTATGCAGTCCAGTGCTGAAGTGAACATCAACGAGAACGGTTCCGTGATGATTATCGAGGGCAGCCCAGACATTGGCGGTTCTCGGGCATCCATGTGCCTGATGGCGGCAGAAACCTTGGGTGTGGATTACGACGATGTGCGCGCTCAGGTTGGTGATACGGAAAGCACCGGCTTCTGCAATGTCACCGGCGGGAGCCGTACCACCTTTGCAACCGGCATGGCAGTGACCCAGGCCTGTGAGGCGGTGATTGCCGACTGCAAACGACGGGCGGCCATGACCTGGGGTGTGGATGAAGACCAAGTGGAATGGGAAGACGGCCAAGCCGTGCCCGGTCCCGGCGTAAATGCGGATGTGAAGCCCCTGAGTCTGGCCGAGCTTGCGCGTAAAGCCGGTAAGACCGGCGGTCCGATTACTGCCAGAGCCTCTCTCAATGCCCAAGGAGCTGGCGCAGCCTTCTCTGTGAACTTTGGTGACCTGCGGGTTGATCCCGAGACAGGCAAGGTCGATGTATTGAGCTTTACCGCCATTCAGGACGCGGGTAGAGCCATTCACCCGGCCTATGTAGAAGGTCAGATGCAGGGCGGTGCTGCCCAAGGCATTGGCTGGGCCTTGAATGAGGAATACATCTTCGACGATAACGGCGTGCTGGAAAATGCTGGTTTCTTGGACTATCGCATCCCGGTGGCATCGGATTTGCCCATGATCGACACCCAGATCATAGAAGTACCGAACCCCAGTCACCCCTTCGGTGTGCGGGGTGTGGGCGAAGCCCCTATCGTGGCGCCTTTAGCCGTGTGTGCTAATGCTGTTTCCCGCTCGCTAGGCAAGCGGATTACCGACCTGCCGATGTCGCCGCCTCGTTTGCTGGATGCTATTGAAGGTTAGGCACACAAGGCGATGACGTGTTTGATCGACGCCAGAAAACCCTGCCAATTGGCGGGGTTTTTGTTGTTGGAGCTGGCCTTGGACGATACTCATCAATGGTCAAAGTAGTGCTAGCTAATCCCATGGTGGAAGTTACTGGTGGGCAGCGTCAGCTCGAGCTGGCGGTGGATAATTTCCGTGAGTTGACCCAGCAGTTGCTAACCCGATGGCCGCAACTGGAGGAGCCGTTGCAACGCTCGGCGGTGGCCATTGATGGACAGATTTATCAGGATGCCTTCGCGGAACCGTTGGATCCAAAGAGTGAGGTGTTCTTTATGCCCCGCATTGAAGGTGGCTGAGAACGAAAACGTAGTTTAGGGGAGGGGCGATGAACATCAGTTTTGGCAAAGAGTATGAGGCCTTTCGTGATGAGGTCCGCGAGTTTTTGGACGAGAACCTGACTGACGAGCTGCGCGATGCCCAGCGGTTTTGTCCGGGTATTTTTCTCGACTACGAACACAACATTGCCTGGCACAAAATTCTCTTTAAAAAGGGTTGGGTTGCCCCCAACTGGCCGGAAGAATATGGAGGCACCGGCTGGGATCTGATGCAGCGCTATATTTGGTCCATTGAAAAAGCCCAAGCGGGCGCCCCGGACACTGCGCCTATGAGTCTGGGTATGTGTGGTCCCATGCTGATCGGCTGTGGCAGTAAGGCCCAGCAAGAGCAATACCTGCCAAGGATTTTGTCCGGCGAAGATTACTGGTGCCAAGGGTATTCAGAACCCGGCTCTGGTTCTGATCTGGCCAGCTTGAAGCTCAAAGCCACCTCGGATGGCGATCACTACCGGCTCAACGGTTCTAAAATCTGGACCAGTCATGCGCACTACGCGAACAAGATGTTCTTGCTGGTACGCACCAATGATCAAGGAAAGCCGCAAGAAGGCATCACTTTCCTTCTGCTGGATATGGCTACGCCGGGTATCCGGGTTGAGCCGATTTTATTTGCCTCGGGTACCCACGAGGTCAATCAGGTGTTTTTCGACGATGTTCGAGTGCCCAAGGCCAATGTGGTGGGCGAAGAAAACAAGGGCTGGCAGGTAGCCAAGTACTTGTTGGAGTTCGAGCGCGGCGGCTCCACCGGCAACGCGGCACGCAAGGTGGCTTTGGCCCGGCTTCGGAATTTGGCCGGCATGATTCCTCAAGGCGAATCTACCCTGGCCGACGACACAGATTTTATCCGTAAGCTGGACGAGACCGCTGTGCAACTGGAAGCCATTCAGTTCACGGAATTTCGGATGATGGCAGCGCTGTCTAAAGGCCAGCGACCGGGGCCAGAATCGTCAGTGCTCAAAGCCTTGTCCGCGGAGATGCAGCAGCAAATCACCGAGTTAGCGGTTGAGGCCATGGGTCAATATAGCGCGGTACACCAACCAGAAGCCCGAACCGTAGGCAGCAATGTACCAACAGTTGGGCCAGAGGATGGAGTTGTCGCCTTTTCCCGATATTTTAATTTGCGGGCCAGTTCAATCGCCGGAGGTAGCAACGAGGTTCAGCGCAACATCATGGCTAAGCTGGTGTTGGGCCTGTAAGCGGCTAGGGTGTCCTCGGGAGGCCTCTTGAATGAGCAGTAAACCCCAGCTAGGTCAGCCTCATCGCTCTTTCGCTGAGCAGTCCCGGCACTACTTCAACCGTGGCCACGTTTGTGTGCCAGATCAGACGTTGGATGCGCCAGCGGCGTGGATGGGTCGGGACTTACGGATTCAACTGCAGCAGGGCAATGCACCTTGGTGCTACATGCTAAGCGACACCGATGTGGCAGAGCTTGAGCAGGCCGAGGGGTCAGCCCCCGAGGATATGGCCCTGATTGATCGTCATAATTTTCCCTTGCCAAGTTTAGCCCCCCGTCTTCGCCAGTGGCGGCGTCAACTGAACACGGGTCTAGGTGTTCAGGTAGTTAAGGGCTTTCCTGTGGATCGACCCGACGCATGGGTGCGCCGGGTGTTTTGGGGCTTGGGTCATCATCTGGGTGAGCCGGGTGCCCAAAACCCTCAGCAGGAGCTGCTCGGGGAGGTAAAAGATTACCGCGAGCAAGATCCCAACGTGCGCTTGTACCGGACGCCCCATAACATCAATTTGCACTGTGATGCGGCGGATGTGGTGGGTTTGCTCTGCCTGCAAACGGCGGCACGGGGAGGACACAGTCGGATCGTGAGCACCGTGTCACTTTACAACGCGCTGGTTAACGAGCAGCCGGATCTGGTCCCCCACCTGTTCGAGCCGTTTAAGCTGGACGGGCGCGGCGAACGCCCAGCCGGCGCCAAGCCCTACAGCGAGCTAACGCCGAGTTGCTTCGACGGTGAGCACTTAAAAACCTTTTACCACAGTGACTACATGCGTTCCGTAGAACGACATCCAAACGTGGCTTTGTCCCAGGACCAGCGGCAGATTTTAGATTTCTATGACGCCAAGGGACTGGACGAGGACTTTTATTTGGACATGTGGCTGGAGCCCGGCGACATTCAGTTGCTGTCTAATCACACCGTGGCCCACGCACGCACGGCATACGAAGACGGACCGGAACAGCGGCGCCACTTGCTTCGCCTATGGCTGTCTTTGCAGAATTCTTAAGCTGGCCAGACCGGCTCAGCCAACCGACGAGCGCGGCGAGCTAGGTCTGCGGGCCAAGACTGGGTGTGGGTAACGAAGGCGGGCTCTTCTTGTCGATACAAGGCCCGCATGGCTTCTTCAAACCCGGCTAAATCACCACACAAGGCCTGACAAAACCGATAGGTAATTTGCTGGGCATCTCGTTGCTGGTCAGCCTTTCGTTGGTCAGGGTCTCTGCGTGCCTGATCAATCAGACGGCGTAGGGTTGCCGATGGGTTGCCTGATTGGCTCGCCAGCCAAGACCAGTGTCGGGGCAACAACGATATCTCTTGGCTTCTCGGCTCATCTGCTTGGGGTTGATTTGGCTGTGGGTGATGGGCTGCCTTTCGGCTGACCAACTCTTTATCGCCACTCAGATCCAGGTCGATGATGTGGCAGGTGGTGTCCTCGAGGATCAGGACGCCGTCTTCGGATTGAGTCTCTGTGAACGCCTTGGCGGCTTCTGCTACCTGAGAAAGTGACCCTTGAGCCAGACATCGATTGCCGCCGAAGGCCGAATAGGAACGGCTTGGACCCGAGTTGGTGCTCATTTTTTTCTCCATGGACCCGAATCTGTTAGCTGGCAAACTCGGCTTCGAGCTGAAGTTTTCGTGCCGCCATTTTTGCTTGTTGCTCCGGATCTGCCCACACTCGGTAATTGCCCTGAGCGTAGGCTTTGCCATTGTCGAAATAGGCCAGCGCGTTGAGACGGTTGGCGACGATATTGTTGCGGCTGGCCTTAACCTTGCCCGGTGCTCCGGCAACGATGGAGTTGGGCGGAATGACTGTGTCCTCAGTGACTATGGTGTGCCCAGCAATGATGCAGTTATCGCCGATGACCGCGCGATCCATAATGGTGGCGTTAATACCAATCAAACAATTGTCGCCGATGGTTGCCCCATGAATGGTGCAGTGATGGGTGATGGAGCAGTAAGCGCCAATGATCGTTGGCACGTCGGCTATGTGGATCATGGTGAAGTCTTGAATGTTGGTGTAGGCACCAATTGCGATATGGTCTGACTCTGCGCGCATCACCACGTTGGACCAAATCGATACGCCCTCGTCTAGGCGAATATCGCCATACAGTTCGGCGCTAGGAGCCTGCCAAATCGGGTTGTTCATATGCTCGGTGTCCCGGTCGTCGTTTTAAAGTTCTCTTGCCCTCTGATGCCCTTCGCTCTACTCAGGGTTTGGGGACGTTCCATGTCACCCTAACAGGTCGGCAGCTTTGCCGTCTTGCCCTTCACGCTGCTGAATTAGCGCCCTAAGCGGCGGCGCATTGGCCGACCCGTGCTCGGTTATTTCTTGATTTCTTCTTGGGTTAGTCGTTGTTTTTCGCCGCGCCGTTGCCTCATGACGAAGACCAGCAGGGGCAGGTAGATGGCGAAGGTGAACCAATACGGTAGATCCGGGGATATTTGATAGAAAAAACCGCCCAACAACGGCCCGATGGTGAAGCCTAAGGGCCCGCAGGATCCTGCTAGTCCAGCCACGGCGCCCTGCTCATGGGGTTCGACAGCCAACGAGGCTCCGGCAGAGAAGGCAGGGCCTGCCACGCCCATGGCAGCGCCTTGCAGCACCATGGCGAATATCATCAGTCCCTGGGTCTTGGCCATGGCCAAACAGGCAAAAGCCACGGCCAGCACTGGCAGGGCGATGCGCAGCCACTGAAAAGGGGTGAGATTAATGCGCTGCATCAGACCAATTTGACTTACCAGTGATGCAGCCGCCGAGCAGCCCATGGCGAGACCAAAGGTTTGAGCCGTCTCAACCGCTGTCAGTCCCAAAATGTCTTGAAAACGAAACGCCAAGGTTTGCTGAACCAAGGCCATACCCATGAACATAAGGGCGCCGACAATGATGTACGGCAGTATTCGAGGGTCGAAATAGCTGAGTTTTTTCGGCTTGCCGGAGGCTGCGAGCCCCGGCGGTGGTTGGCTTTTGGGAATATCCGGCAGTAAAAAGATCACAAATAAGGCGGTGGTGACAGCGATTCCGGAGGCCACCCAAAGCGGGGTTAGCAGGGTAATGCCCGCCAGCAAGCCACCCAATGCCGGTCCCAAAATGCTGCCAAAGTTGTTAGCCGCACCCACGGCCCCCATGCCCTTGGTGCGAGTCGCGACGGATGTGATATCCGCCATGTAGGCGCTGCTGGAGGGCATGATGGCTGACATGACGCTGGCGTGCATAACTCGGGTAAGCATCAGCAGCAGGTACCCAGTGATGGGTAGCAGCAGGCCAATCAAGGTCGCGTGAAAAACCGTGGCAAAGAGTAAGTTGCCGCAGGCGTAGCCAAACAGTCCAAACACCATGACGCGTTTGCGACCCCAACGGTCGCTGAGCCGGCCCCAGCGGGGACTGGCCAGAAATACCACGAGGGACGACGCAGCAATAATGGAACTGATTTGCAGTTCGCTCATGCCAACTTCTCGGCCAAGGGGGCCAAGGATGGCAAAGAGCACGGTAAAGCCAAACCCCACTGCAACGAGGGCGGTGAGCAAAATAGCCCGGGCGTAACGAAATTCCTTAGGACTAAGTACCGTGCTTGAGGCGGCGTCTGGGGGCGAAGTTGAATCGGGTGTTACTGACACAAAAGTCCACGGGCGAAAAATTGAAGGGCGGGATGTTATAGGAATCTGGCTGGGAAGCGTAGGCGCTCCGCCTCGCGTTGATCGCCGTGTTGGGCGACAATGCAGCCGAACTCAAAGCCAAAAAAACAGTGACGATTGATGAGCGACTTTGAAAGCAACGTTGATAGCAAACAAGGGACTCGGGCCAGTGAACGAGTGAGCGCCCAACGCCGCAAGACCAATCGAACCCTGCGCACGATTTTGCTGGGCACGCTGGCCATGATAGGGGGCGTGATCTGGTTGGGCGATCAGTACGGCGTTGAACGGGAAGAGACGCTTAACCTTTTAGCAGCGAGCGCTGGTTTTGTCGGGTTGTTGGTTTTTGCAGGGGTCTTAGGCGCGGTTTTGATTTGGTTGTTTCGTCGTCTGCTGAAGTCCGGAAAAAAGTAGTCCCGCTTCTAGATTGCTTGACCATAGCGCCAGCGCGGAAGGTAGTTGTTGTTCGGGTCTAGGGAAAACAGCACTTGGGAAGTTCTGCCCGATATCGCTGATTCAGGAATGAAGCCAAAGGCCCGATAGTCGCCGCTGTTGTCTCGATTGTCCCCCAACACAAGGTAGTGCTCCGTGGGAACCGTTACCGCCTCAAAGCTGCTGCCCTTTTGACCCAGTGACTCACGGTGGCGAAAAATGGTTCGGTCGCTGCTAAAAATCGATTCTCGAAGCAAGTGGTTGTGATTGAAATCTCGCTCTAGGCTCGGGAGCCAACGGCTTTCGGGCACTGATTGGTAGCCGGCAACTTCGCCGTTGATTCGCAATGTGCCCGCCTGCCAACTGACCGTGTCTCCGGGCAGCCCAATCACTCGCTTTACCATCAGCACGCCGTTGCCGGGGGCGTCAAAAACCACGACATCCCAGCGCTGGGGGCTGGCCCATCGAATCAGCGGTTTTGCCGTCATAGGGAGCCGCAGGCCAAAGGCTAGTTTGTTCACCAAAATACGGTCGCCGGGCAGGATCGTGGGTGCCATGGATCGAGAGGGCACGTGATTCCAGTCGATAATGGTACTTCGGACAAAGAACAGACATAGCAGCAGGATCAGCAGCCCCTGCCATTGACGCCACGGTGCATCCACGGACTAAAGGTCTCAGAACTCGCTAGCTATGGCTGTTACTGTTCGCCCTTTCTAATGCCGCCAACTGCTCCGGAGTGGCATCGGTTTGGTATGTGCTTTTCCAAGTGTCATAGGTCATGCCATAAACGGCCTCCCGAGCCTGATCCTGCCCAATTTCCAGTCCCTGTTCGTCGGCGCAGGCCTTGTACCATTTGGACAAACAGTTTCGGCAAAAACCCGCCAAAATCATCAAGTCGATGTTTTGAACATCCTTGCGCTCACCTAGGTGAGCCAAAAAGCGTCTAAACGTCGCCGCTTCCAGTTCGGTCTGCTGCTGTTTGCTCAGTTTTGATTCGCTCACGAGAGAACTCCTTGGTCAGTTGGGTAAAAGCCCGGTGGATGGGGCCGCCCGTTTATTAGATGGGGTGTCGGGTAAAGATCCATTCGTTTTCACTGGATAGGGCTTCGTTGAACTCGTAGCCATCCACATCGAAGCCTCTCAGAGCGTCGGCGTTCTCTGCTCGCTGGTCGATCATGTAGCGAGCCATCAGGCCCCGAGCTTTCTTCGCCGAGAACGAGACAAAACGATAGGCATCCCGGCGCCACTCTTTGAAGTTGATGGTAAGTACCCGGCCTTGAATCTGATCCGCTTGGACCACCTTGTAGTATTCATTGGACGCCAGATTCACCAGCACCTTGCTGCGCTGTTCGGCGAGAGCCTCGTTCAGGGCGTCGGTGACCTTGCTGCCCCAGAACTGATAAAGATCCTGGCCCTTGGGATTGTCGAGCTTCGTTCCCATTTCGAGCCGGTAGGGATGAATGCGATCTAAGGGACGCAACAGGCCGTGCAAACCGGACAGTACGCGTAAGCGCTTTTGCGCCCAAGTGAAATCACGTTTGCTCATAGTAGGGGCATCCAGTCCCTGATAAACGTCGCCTTTAAAGGCCAATATGGAGGCTCGAGCAGACTCATCATCAAAACTGGGGGACCATTGGGCATAGCGATCGTGATTGAGGGATGCCAGCTTGTCGCTGATGCCCATCAGAGAGCCGATTTCCGAGGGTTCGAGTTTGCGCAGCGTTCTAATCAGCGCTGTGGATTCCTTGGTGAACTCGGGTACTGAATATTGATCCGTTACTAAGGGGCTATCGAAGTCCAGTGTTTTTGCGGGGGATAAAATGGCCAACATGGGTTATCACCTGTTTTTATTCATCGAGGACCCTGTGCTATCGGGTCAACAATAGTCTACCCCATCGAAATGTGCGTAGCAGTCAGCAAACCATACTTGTCGAATTGTTCCTTGGCTTTCGAAGTCGCGGGCCGCCAGATAAACTCGGTTCCCCACAGGAAGTCGGTCGCGTTAGCGGATTTGGAGTGAAAACGTGGAAATGGCCTCTCGCACCCATGCGGGCTTAGTTCGTATGCGCAATGAAGATGCTCTCGAGGTGGACTTGAATCATGGCGTTGCGGTGCTGGCCGATGGTATGGGCGGCCTGATGGCTGGGCGCGAAGCCAGTACCCTAGTTGTTCGGGAAGTGCTGGCGAAGTTGCGGCAGGCGGTCGACCAGCAGGCAGATCTACAGGTAGACCATGAGAATACCGGTGAGTCGCCAAGCAGGTTAGGGGTAGCATATGAAAACCTCAGTGAGGCAATCCATGCGGCCCACCAAGAAGTATTGCAGGCCAGTGCTGCCAAGGAAATGAAAGCGCAAATGGGCAGCACGGTTGTGATTTGGGTCATCGCCGACGGACACTGGCGTGCAGCCCATGTGGGCGACTCTCGGCTTTATCGTTGGCACGCCAAAACCTTAGAGCAACTCAGTACCGATCACAGTCTAGCCCAGCGCATGCTGGACAGCGGTGAGGTTGAACCCGGCGTGGATGTGGAGGCTCACTATGGCCATGTGCTGACTCAAGGGTTGGGACTGCGCCAGCCCATTGAACCGGGATTCCACGGCGGCGAGATCGCCGGTGTTGGTGAACGATTTCTGTTGTGCAGCGATGGTTTGAGCGACATGGTGTCACCGGAGAAAATGTCTGAAGCCATGATGCAGGAAGACCTCGAAGACGCAGCGGACCAACTATTGGGCTTCGCCTTGGACATGGGCGGCAAGGACAACATCAGCCTGATTTTGATTGAACCCTAGGCATCCCTATACTGACTGCCCGTCGGCTCACAGACTCGACAGATCAAGGAATACCATTGAACAGACGACAGCGAATAGAAACGGCGTTGGCACAGAGCCTTGAGCTACAGCATCTGGAAGTGCTGGACGAAAGTCATGGCCACAACGTGCCCGATGGTGCCGAGAGTCATTTCAAAGTGGTTGCGGTTAGCGAGGCCTTCGCGGGAGCGCGCGCTGTTCAACGCCATCGCATGATCAACGAAATTCTGGCTCCGGAATTTGCCGGAGGCATGCATGCCTTGGCCATACACGTTTATACCGCCGACGAATGGTACAGCCGGTTTCAGCAAGCACCGATGTCGCCGCCCTGTGCGGGAGGTGAAGGTGAGAAGGAGAGGGTTAGCCATGAGGACGAACGGGTACAGGGAGCGGAGCAAGTCTAATGCGTCGAGTGCTGGCTTTTTATCAGTTTGTACCCTTGGAGAACCCCGACGCTGAGCGTCAGCGCTTGCAGGCCCTAGGGGATGATTTGGCTTTGCGTGGCACGATCTTAGTAGCGGAAGAAGGAGTCAATGGCACCGTGGTGGGAGACACCCAAGCACTGTTGGAGTTGTCTCAGTATTTGACAGACCAGTATCAGGTTAAGTCGCAGAAGTGGTCGGATCTGGAGTCCGGCAACAGTGGGTTCCATCGCTTCAAAGTCCGGGTAAAGCCCGAGATCGTGAGCTTTGGCGTAGATGATCTGGATATGAGTGAAACTGGCGAACATGTGGATGCCGAGGCCTGGAATGCCCTGATCGCAGACCCTGAAGTTATCGTCATCGATACTCGTAACGATTACGAGATAGATATTGGTACTTTTGAGCGGGCAGTTTCACCCCATACCGAGAGCTTCCGACAGTTTCCGGACTGGGTATCGGAAAACCTAGATCCAGAAAAACACACCAAGGTGGCCATGTTCTGCACCGGTGGCATTCGCTGCGAAAAGGCCTCTTCATTTTTGCTGAATCGAGGATTTGAAAACGTCTACCAACTCAATGGCGGTATTTTGCAGTATTTGGAAGATACCCAGTCCGAAGAGTCTCGATGGCAGGGTGAGTGCTTTGTCTTTGACCAGCGCGTTTCGGTTAATGCAGATCTTCAGCAGGGTCAGTACAAACAGTGCTATGCCTGTCGGCATCCGCTGTCCGAAGAGGAACTAGCCAGTAAAGATTTTGAGCACGGTGTCAGTTGTCCGCATTGTATAGGCACCACAAGCGCCCAGCGGCGAGAACAGTTCCGCGAGCGGCAGCATCAAGTGCGCTTGGCCGCAGAGCGTGGCGAGCAACATATCGGGCTGGATCAGAAAAAAGCGCGAGAGCAGGCCAAAGCAGAGGTCGAGTGAAGCCTCCCAAGACTGCGAAGGGACTACATCAACGTCTCGAGGTAGGGTAAGAACCCTTCTACTAGCAGCGGCTGTGCCTTGGCGGTGGGGTGAATACCGTCGGCTTGCATTAAGTCACGGCTTGCTGCCACTGCCTCAAATAAAAAGGGCACAAGGGCCGCGCCGCCTTGGGCTGCCGCGTCAACAAAAACCGATTCAAATGCTTTGGTGTAGCGAGGGCCGTAGTTGGGTGGAATGCGCATGCTAATGATGACGGGCTTGGCCCCAGCATTTTTTACCAACTCTGTCATCGCCAAAAGATTGGTGCGAATTTTGGTCGCAGGGTAGCCTCGCAGGCCATCGTTCCCGCCCAGTTCCAACACGACAATTTGCGGTTGGTAGATGTCGAGAAGTTCGGGCAAACGTTTCAAGCCGCCAATGGTGGTTTCGCCGGAGATGCTCGCATTGATCAAGCGCCATGGGGATTCACGCTGAATCAGCGTTTGGTTCATTAGGTTGACCCAGCCATCATCGATGTTCATGCCATAGCCGGCGCTAATGCTGTCGCCAAGGACTAAGATTTTTGGCGCTGCAGTGGTTGCAGACTCACGATTGGACGAAGCTGCTGCCAAGCCCTTGGGCTTTGCAGAATCGTCTGCTGGTGCGCTTTTCTGAGCCGGTTCTTCCTTCCTGGAGGTGTTTTTTGACACTTCTTGGAGAACTTCTGGTTCAGAATGTTCTGGCGCAGCGATGCTGACGTTGGCGTGCGCGCCAACAAGCCCTAAGAAACAGATTAAGCCCAAGTAGAAGGAACGCATGAGTCGAACCGTTGTTAGTGCCGAAAGTGTGGAAAAAGTCGTGCAGACCTCTGCAGGACCGTTGGTCATCTTGGATGGCATCGATTTGGAAATCAATCAGGGCGAAACCGTTGCCATCGTGGGTGCTTCGGGTTCGGGCAAAACGACGCTGCTGGGTATTTTGGCGGGGCTCGATGTGGCATCTGCAGGCAGCGTGCACTTGCTTGATGAGAATCTCAGCCAACTGGACGAAGAGGCCCGAGCCTTGGTCCGGGGTCAGCATGTGGGGTTTGTTTTTCAGTCCTTCCAGCTTTTGGCATCACTTACCGCACTGGAAAACGTCATGCTCCCTGTGGAACTGCGGGGCGATACTTTGGCTCAATCTCATGCCAAAGAACTGCTCGAAAAGGTTGGGTTGGCGGAACGGCTGGATCACTATCCGCGTCAGTTGTCCGGTGGTGAGCAGCAGCGTGTGGCCATTGCCCGTGCCTTTGCGTCCCAGCCAACCGTGCTCTTTGCTGACGAACCAACGGGCAATCTAGACACTCAAACCGGAGAGCGCATTTGCCAGCTGCTGTTCGATCTGAATCAGGAATTTGGCACGACGCTGGTGATGGTAACCCACGACTCTGGCCTAGCCGCCCGCTGTGGTCGCACCATTGCCATAGCCGGTGGGCGTATTGAGTCAGCCCAGCACGATGCACACAACGACACACAGCAGGCGGTGGCGCCGTGAACGCCAAACTGGTTGCCCGCATGGCATGGCGAGACGTGCGATCCGGGGAGATGGGTCTTTTACTGGTGGCCCTGCTGGTCGCTGTGGGTACCGTGACCTCCATCAGTTTGTTCGTCGATCGGCTGCAAAGTGCCTTGCTGCAAGAAAGTTCAAACTTTTTAGCCGCTGACCGCCAAATCAAGGGCAGCCAGGCGATTCCCGATGATTTTGCCGATCAAGCCCGGCAGCGGGGATTGGAAACGGCGGCGACTCTCGTGTTTCCTTCTATGATTTTCGCCGGTGAGTTGAACCAACTGGTTAGCGTCAAGGCTGTGGACGAGGCTTATCCATTGCGAGGAGAACTCATCGTCGGACAGATACCGTTTCAACGGGGCAACCCGACACAGGCGGTGCCGGACCCTGGCACCGTTTGGCTTGATTCCCGGCTGTTTCCCGCCATGAATGTGGCCTTGGGCGATACTGTCGAAGTGGGGATGGCGGAACTTAGGGTGACCAAGGTGCTGGTGGCTGAACCGGATCGCGGCGGTTCTTTTTTTGATCTAGGCCCGCGTTTGCTTATGAACCTTCAGGACGTTCCGGTCACAGAAGTTGTGCAACCGGGCAGTCGTTTGTCCTATCAGCTGTTACTTTCCGGTGACGAGGAGGCGCTGGCCTCCTTGCGAGAAGTTTTGCCGCTAAAGCCGAGCTACGAGTGGGTTAGTGTTCGCGAAAGCAGCCCCCGTATTGGTCGTGCGCTAGATCGGGCCGAGAGTTTTTTGCTGCTAGGTGGATTGTTGGGTGTTTTGCTGGCAGGCATAGCGGTGGGGTTATCCGCCCATCGGTACGCGCAACGGCATTTTGATCATGTGGGTGTGCTAAAAACCTTGGGTGCAACACCGGGCCAAATTCTGCGAGGGTTTATGTCTTTGCTGCTGATGGTGGGCCTAGCCGCCATTGCTGCGGGGCTGCTTTTGGGGTCGTTGCTGCATGTGGCCATTGTGGAAGTGTTGGCCTCCTTAATCGCAGTCGATCTTCCCGTTCCAACTTTTCGGCCATTCCTACTTGGCGCGGCGACAGGACTGATCTGTGCCATGGCCTTCGCGATGCCAGCTTTCATGCACTTAAAAAACGTTGAACCTATGCGTGTCATTCGCCGAGATTTAGGTGTGGCGCCACTGAGTCGCTGGTTGTCTTATGGTGCGGCAGCGGCGGGCAGTTTGTTGCTGTTGGTTTGGTACACCAAGGATTTGTGGCTGACGCTTTGGACGCTGATGAGCATCGTTGGTATTTGTCTGGTTTTTGGCATGCTGGCTTGGGCACTATTAAAAGGTGGTCGGGTTGCCGGTATGCAGGCGAAAAGCGGTTGGCGTCTGGCCTTGGCGGGTCTGCAACGGCGACGGACAGAGAATACTGCCCAAATTCTGATTTTTGGTGTGGCGATCATGTTACTGCTGGTTTTGGTCTTGGTCCGCACTGCACTGATTGACGAGTGGCAGAATCAGGTGCCGGAAGACGCTGCCAACCATTTCGTTATGAATATCGCCGAAGACGAGGTGGCCGGGGTTCGGGCATTGGTACGCGATCGCGCCACGGAAGGTGAGTTCTTATTCCCCATGATTCGTGGCCGAGTGGCGCAGGTAAACGAGCTTTCTGCCAAGGAGTGGCAGGCGCAGAAGCGCCCGGGCTACGCCGGTTCCCAGTTGACATCCGAGCGGGCGTTGACGTGGTCTGTCGAAGCCCCTGGCAACAATGAGATCGTGGCTGGCCGCTGGTGGGCAGAGGATAGCCAAGAGGCGGAAGCCTCCTTGGAACTGGATTACGCCCAAGACTTTGGTTTGGCCGTCGGCGACCGCATGGAATTTGATGTTGGCGGCCGCCGGGTTTGGGCGACGGTGACCAGTATTCGATCCCTAGAGTGGGAGAGCATGACCCCCAATTTTTTCATTATTCTCTCTCCTGGCGCGCTGCAGGACTTTCCCGCAACCTATATGACCAGTTTTTATCTGGATCCGACGGAAAAAGTGTTCCTAAACACGTTGTTGGGCCAGTACCCCACCATTACGGTAATCGAAATCGACGCCCTGATCGCTCAAGTCCAAAAGATTGTTGGACAGGTGAGTCAGGCGGTGGAGCTTGTGCTCGCCTTGGTGCTGCTCAGCGGGGCCTTGGTTTTGATCGCCAGCATTCAGGCCAGTCGGGATACCCGAATGGCGGAACATGGACTGATTAGAGCGTTGGGCGGTACTCGATCGCTGATAGGTGGCTCCCTAACTGTTGAATTTCTGGTGTTGGGTACCTTTGCAGGAGTCGTGGCCGTGTTTGGCGCAGAGCTGGTGGTGGCTATGTTGCAGACTCAGGTTTTCGATCTGCAGATGGAGCTGCATCCGTGGATCTGGCTCGTCGGGCCGCTAGCCGGCGCGCTGATCATAGCCACGGTGGGGCTGTTGGGAAGCCGAAGCTTGATCGATACACCGCCAATGAGTGTGCTGCGTGGTTTATACTAGGGCTTTCATCGCCCAACGGGCGATTCGTACCTAGGACACAACGAGTCACAAATCCATGAGCGCATCTGCCGATATTTATACCCCCGAGCAATCCCCGTTAGCGAAGGGTCGAGATCCTCGGAAAGGTAAGTACGAAAAAAATAAGTGTCATAAGAAACTGCGCAAGCTGGTGGGGGAGGCTCTTACGGACTTTCATATGCTGGCTGATGGCGACAAGGTCATGGTTTGTTTGTCTGGAGGTAAGGATTCCTACACGCTTCTCGACATGATGCTGAGTTTTCAGCAGCACGCGCCCATCGATTTTGAGATCGTCGCGGTGAACTTGGATCAAAAGCAACCGGGATTCCCGGAGCATGTGTTGCCCGCCTACTTACAGGACATGGGCGTGGCATACGACATTATCGAACAAGACACCTATAGCGTGGTGAAGGAGCTTACCCCGGAAGGTAAGACCACCTGTCCGGTGTGTTCCCGGCTGCGTCGAGGCATTTTGTACAGCCATGCCAAGAAAACCGGGGCCACAAAAATTGCCCTAGGCCATCACTTGGACGATGTGGTGGAAACCCTCATGTTAAATATGTTTTACGGGGCCAAATTAAAAGCAATGCCTGCAAAGCTACTTAGCGATGACGGCCAAAATGTCCTGATTCGACCGCTGTATTACTGTCGCGAGTCCCTGATTCAACGCTGGTCAGATTTTCGTCAGTTCCCAATTATTCCCTGCAATCTGTGTGGCTCTCAAGACAACTTACAGCGGCAAGTCATCAAGGAGATGTTGGCAGGGTGGGATCGCAGCCACCCGGGACGGGTCGACAACATAGGCAGAAGCATCAACAACGTGACCCTGTCGCATCTTGGTGACCGAAGACACTTTGACTTTGCTGGGTTGCAGAAAGACACCTCTCGAATCAGTGCTTTGCAGTTGGACTGATGTCGGGAATTTCCATACCCCCGGATCAGCTAACCTCAGAAGCGCTACTGGGTGTGATCGACGCATTCATCCTGCGAGAGGGTACCGATTACGGTCATCAGGAATTCACACTAGACGAAAAGCGCAGCCGAGTAAGGGCGATGCTTCAGCGGGGCGAAGCAGAGATTTGCTACTACCCCGAAAACGAACACATCGATATTGTGTTAGCCAGTTAGTGCT
Organism: Gammaproteobacteria bacterium; assembly: GCA_038151515.1. Classification (GTDB taxonomy): domain Bacteria; phylum Pseudomonadota; class Gammaproteobacteria; order Pseudomonadales; family Azotimanducaceae; genus UBA4421. Next base: position 24,742 of record JAYOVN010000017.1, read on the forward strand.
GGCATACACTGGCGGAACCCAGATCAAAAGCTAAAAAGCTAAAAAGCTAAAAAGTTAAAAGAACAAGAACGAAAAGAACGAAAAGAACGAAAAGAACAAAAAGGAAGCCAATGAACCACGCGGAACCGTTGTGCGTGCCTCGGGATGCCCTAGATGCCTCTGCGCTAGATCCACTGAGCAAATTTGCCTGGGTTATCGCGTTGACTCTGGCCATGGTTGCGGCCTCTGGCGAGGTGGGTGCTGTGTCTTCAGATTTAGACCAGAAACCCAGCGGGCGAGGTGCAGTTTCGGATCCCAGCCTTTCCCGAGCGGGTATTGCCATCGAAACCAAGGTTTTTCGAGTAGCAGAGGATGGGGTCTTGGAAGCGCTTGAATTGGAGCCAGATCCCTCAGCCGATGAAGCAAAAGCAGAGACTGCTGCTGACGCTACAGCTTTTGGCGCTCCGCAAATACCCGATAGGCAACAACCACAAGATTCATCTGAGGGGCTCGCGCTGACGGATCTGCCAATGCCTGCAGGTACGCAAGGGGCGAGTTTGGCCGAAGCGTCATTCACCGGCGCTGACGTGGCAGACAGCACCATAGAAACTGATCTGGAAGCGGATGTGAAGGGCTGGCAAGACGAGGTTCTGGAAGCGAATATATCCAATAGAGTGGTTGCCGGCGATCGTCTTCGATACGAAGTGATCGTCCGCAACACCAACGACTTTACGGTGCCAGCGCTTGCTTTAGAGGTGATAGAGCGGTTGCCCAAAGATACACAGCTGGTGACTGAGGAAAAGCAGTTGACCAACGAAATGGCAAAAGGGTGGTTGGTAGCTGCCCAGCCTGCGTTAACAGAGCAAAGGGTCGGGGGTGAGGAGGCCCAGCTCGAGGGCACTTATCAGGCAGATCTGTACCAACCCCCAGCACTGCACTGGTCGAATGCCCAAGCGTTGTTGCCGCAACATCAGATGGTGCTGGTGTACGAAGTGATCGTGGTGTCTCAGTCAACACCTCCAGCTACTGCTAGCGAGGATTCAGGAAACGGGTTGGACTCCTCACAAACCCAATTGCAACTGCCAGAGTAGGTCAGTAAGGTTCGCCGCCATTAAGAAGTAACAAACGGCGGATCCATGACTGAACATTCTGATTTGAAAGCACTTTGCGCAGCCATGGCACTGTTCATGTCGGTCCCCCTTGGCTCGGTGGCCGATGACGGCCGCGCGCAAAATCAAGCCATTGACGAAGTTGTCGTGCAGGGTATTTCTAGCCTGCAACAGCGTCTTGGGGAGAGCGGAAGCATCAGCGTCATCGACGCCCAAACGGTGCAAGCCGTTGGCGCCACTCACCCCAGCGAAGTGCTCAATCGAGTGCCCGGCGTTTGGATCAACCGTGGTTCGGGACAAGAACACCTAACGGCCATTCGGTCTGCGGTTTATACCGGCACTGGCGCTTGCGGTGAATATGCGCTGTTGGAAGACGGTATTCCGCTGCGACCCCAAGGGTTTTGCAACATCAATAATCTGTTCGAACTGAATACCGAGCAGGCGCAAGCCATTGAAGTATGGCGTGGTCCAGCCAGTGCGGTTCTTGGCGGGAATGCCATGCACGGTGCCATCAATGTGGTAAGTCCCATGCCAGAGAAAACCACCTTGGGTGTCGAGGTCGGTCGGTATGACTTTGCCCGGTTCAACGCCTCTGGCGGCTTTTCGGCAGGTGCGCATACTTTCGGCGCAGGGTTCGTCGGTACGACAACCAATGGTTATCGAGATGACACGGGTTACGGACAGCAAAAGGCCTATCTAGCCCATATGACCCAGAGCAATGGTTGGGCGATTAAAAACCAGTTCACAGCCACGCTGTTGAATCAGGAAACCGGCTCCTATGTGCGAGGCTTTGAAGCATACAAAGATGATGAGCTGCGCCGATCCAACCCAAATCCCGAAGCCTTTCGCGATGCATGGTCGATGCGGGCCAGCAGTGAGTGGGTGAAAGATCAGTGGACGCTGAAACCCTATGTACGGCGTTCCCAGATGACGTTCCTGCAGCACTTTTTGCCGGGACAACCACTGGAGGAGAACGAGCAAACAAGCGGTGGTCTAATCGTGAACTACGACATTGACGCAGGTTCCCTGCAGGCAAGCGTTGGCGGACAGCTGGAATTGATGACCGGCGCCTTGAGGGAATTTCAGTCGGGTCCTACCACGGGCAGCGCATTCTTGGTAGCGACCCGCCCTTCGGGGTTGCACTACGATTACGATGTTGACTCAGAACTCGTCGCCGGGTTCTACGATCTGCAGTTCAGTTTGGACGACAGCCTGCGGGTTTTGCACAGCCTGCGTTTGGAGCACCTGCGCTATGACTACACAAACAAGCACATTGTCGGCAACACCAAGGACGATGGCAGCCCCTGCGGTTTTGGCGGGTGTCTGTACACCCGTCCAGCCAGCCGAGACGACTCATTTACCAATGTCGGTGCCCGTTTCGGGTTTGAGAAAGATCTACGAGCAGGCTTGCTCTATGCCAACGTAAGCCGTGGCTTCCGGCCTCCTCAAGTGACCGAGCTTTATCGCCTACGCGGGGGGCAAACCATCGCGGACCTAGACAGCGAAGAGCTGACCGCTGTAGAAGCAGGTTTGAAGAACGAATTGGTGACTTTGGCGGTTTTCGCCGAGCGTACCCGTAATTATCTGTTCCGGGATTCCGAGGCCTTCAATGTAAGCGACGGCCGTACCAAGTCGGTTGGAGCAGAGCTGAGCCTTCAGCATCAGGTTGATCGGCATCAGTTTCAGTTGGCCGCGACTTATGCGCGGCATGAGTACGATTTTGACCGAGCTGCCGCAGGTCGAGAAACCATCGTCGACGGCAATGACCTAGACTCCGCCCCGCGCTGGATAGCCAACGCCGCATGGCAAATGGTCATCACCGATACGGTAAATCACGAGCTTGAGGTGAATCGGGTGGGCTCGTACTTTCTCAATGCAGCGAACACTGCCAAATACGAAGGCCACTATTCGGTAAATTGGCGACTGCAGTGGCAGGCCAATGCCAAAACCGAGGTCAGCCTGCGAGTGATAAATCTGCTGGACGAGGAATATGCCGACAGAGCGGACTTTGCCTTTGGCAGTGAGCGTTACTTCCCGGCCATGCCGCGACAGGTGTATTTGGGCGTGCGCGTGGTCCTAGACTGATGAACGAGGGTTAGGCTTGACGCCCATGCTGACACTGGAAGACCTAGTTTGTGAGCGCGATGGGCGCGAGTTGTTTGCGCCGGTGTCCATCGACGTTCGGGCTGGGGACTACGTGGAGCTTACCGGTGCCAACGGTGCAGGAAAGTCCACGCTACTGCGTACCTTGGCGGGCCTGCATTCACGCTACAGCGGGGTCTTTGATGCCGTTGATTGTCTGTTTCAGGGGCACCGATTGGGTCTTGATGGGCTGCTGACACCTCTAGAGAATTTTGCATGGTTTGTTGGTCTTGAGGACCAAGATGAAGACCGCGAGGGATTCTTGGATGCACTACAGCGAACCGGGGTACTGGATAAGGCGTATCAGCCCTGCAGCGAGATGTCTGCCGGACAACAGCGACGGGTTGCCATTGCGCGATGGCTTTTGAGTTCGCGCTCCCTTTGGCTTTTGGATGAACCTTTGACAGCCTTGGATGCCAGCGCTCAACAGGTGATGGCTCAGATCATAGCCGAGCACTGTCAGTCGGGTGGAGCGGTGGTTTGTGCTACCCACAGTGAACTTCCTATTGCCCAGAAACGGTCCCTTAAGTTGGAGCCGGTCCTAGGCACAGTAGACGGCTCAGCTCCAAACCGGCATCAGGACATTGAAAAGGTCCAAGATGAGTAGTCTGCTTCGTCGTGAGTGGCTGGTAGCGCTGCGAGCCAAGGGGGCCATCATCAACCCGGTGGCATTTCTGCTGCTGAGCATCACACTGTTCGTTATCGCCGCACCTGACACGGTAAGCTCGGATGCTGCAGCGGGTATTTTGTGGACCTTGGTGCTGCTTACCCAACTGCTGGCGCTGGACGCGATGTATCGACGGGATTTTGATAGCGGTGTGTTGGAGCAAACCCTTGTGAGTGCTCAGGTACCTTTTGTCGCAGTCTTAACCCGAATATTTATGCAATGGCTGAGTACTGGGTTTATCATGACGATTATTGGTCCAGCGCTGGGCATTCTGCTGGGTTTGCCGGTAGAGGCAGTGCCTGCCATCGCGCTTGCCATGTTGCTTGGTACCCCGGCCCTAAGCTTACTGGGCAGCATCGGCGCCAGTGTCACGGTGGGCTTTAGTCGAGGTGGCGTAATTCTGGCTTTGCTGGTGATGCCGCTGTTTTTACCGACGTTAATTTTTGGGGCCGGATTGGTGGCAGCAGCTGAAGCAGGCAGCAGTGTCATGCCCCAGGTGTATGCGTTAAGTCTCATAAGCCTTGTCGCCTTGGCAATCGCCCCGTTTGCGACGCTCGCCGGATTGAAAATCAGCCTAGAGATGCAGTGAATGATGGACCGGCAACAGATCATTGGTAAAGCATCGTTGGAGTTCATGTGAACACTCGATCAATCAGACAAGCTATCTATCTATGTTGAGCGCCTCACTCAAACGGTTTTGGCATAAGCTGGGCTCTCCTCGCTGGTTTTTTACCCTTACCGAAAGCTGGGTGAAAGCCGCAGGCTGGAGTGCACTGGTGTTGTTGCTTTGGGGCACCGTATGGGGTCTTGGGTTTGCGCCGGCTGACTATCAGCAGGGCAACAGTTTTCGCATCATGTACGTACACGTGCCTGCGGCCATGTTGGCCCAAAGCCTGTACATCGGTATGGGAGTCGCAGGATTCGTCGGTTTGGTTTGGCGTATGAAGCTGACGGATGCTGCCATTTCTGCATGCCTACCCCTAGGCATGGTGATCACTGCCCTTGCTCTGTTCTCCGGCAGCGTATGGGGGCGACCCACCTGGGGCAGTTGGTGGGAGTGGGATGGGCGCACTGTCTCTACGCTAGTGCTGTTTTTTCTTTATGTCGGCATTTATGCCCTGCGTGAGGCAATAGCTGATCAGGAGCTGCGTGCCCGAGCCAGTGCGCTAATAGCCATGGTGGGAACCATTAATATTCCGATCATCAAATACTCGGTAGAATGGTGGAATACGCTGCACCAGCCCGCGTCCTTTGGACTCACGCAAAAGCCCGCCATGCCCAGCGAGATGTGGTTGCCACTGTTGGTCATGGTTCTAGGGTTTTACGCCTTTGCCGCGTTTATCGTGCTGGTGCGTATGCGTACCGAAATTCTAAATCGAGAAATGGGCGCCCGATGGGTTCGGGATTGGATCCAAGCACGGAGTGAGCGCTAAATGTATTTCGATTCCCTCGCTGACTTGCTTCAAATGGGTAAGCACGGTTTTTATGTGTGGACTGCCTACGGAGCCACTGCCTTGGTGCTGCTGATCAGTTGGCTGAGTGCGCGAGGTGCCTTTGTCAAAACAGCCCAGCGTCTGCAGCAACAGGCCGAGTTAGCTCAGCGCGGCAATCAAGCAGCCCACCACAGGGAAGACAAAACATGAACCCCAAGCGCAAACAACGCCTGTATTTGACGCTGTTTTTGCTGTTGGTGGCCGGTGGCATTACCGCGCTGCTGATTCAGATCTCCGGCGAGAATATGAACATGTTTTATCCACCTTCGGATGTGGTGTCTGGTAAGGCGCCTGTGGGCGAAAACCTACGTGCTGGAGGCATGGTTCAAGACGGTAGCGTGCTGCGCAGCGAGTCTGATCTGGGTGTTACTTTTGTCTTAACCGACCACAAGGGCGCAGACTTTACGGTTCGATATACAGGCATCCTGCCGGATCTGTTTCGCGAAGGGCAGGGTATTTTGGTTGAAGGCCAGTTAAACCAAGCTGGGGTGTTTGAAGCGACCGAGGTGCTGGCCAAGCATGATGAAAACTACATGCCGCCAGAGTTAATGGAGCTTCAGGGCGAGACGCCAGAGCGGAAAGCAGCCCCCATGCCGGGTTTTCCCGCGCCTGCCCAAGACTCACCAAAGGTAACCGTGGGTTCTGCTTATGATTCCTGAACTGGGTAACTTTGCCTTGGTGCTGGCCTCGGTTCTGGCCTTAGGGGGCGCAGGTCTAGGGCTCTACGCCCCTAGGGAGCCAGTTCTGCAAAGTGGCGTTTTGTCCATGGTGTTCGGGCAGTGGGCCTTCAGCTTCCTTGCCTTTACAGCGCTGGTTTACGCATTTGTTGTGGACGACTTCAGCGTGTCCTACGTCGCGAATCAGTCAAATTCATTGCTGCCTTGGTACTACAAAGTCAGCGCCGCTTGGGGTGGGCATGAGGGTTCCTTCTTGCTTTGGATTTTGATCATGGGTACGTGGATGCTGGCTTTTGCGCTGCGCTCAGACCAATATCCGGAGGGTTTCGCCACTCGAGTGCTTGGCGTGTTGTCCCTACTCAACCTGGGATTCATTTGCTTCGCACTGTTTACGAGTAATCCTTTCTTGCGCCTGATTCCGCTGTCTCCGGCAGACGGAGCCGACCTTAATCCCTTGCTTCAAGACTTCGGTTTGATCGTCCATCCGCCATTGCTCTATGCCGGATATGTCGGCTTGGCCATTCCCTTTGCTATGGCCGTGGCAGCGTTGCTGGAGGGGCGGGTAGACGCTACTTGGGCTCGTTGGTGTCGGACGTGGACGAACATGGCATGGGCGCTGCTGACCTGCGGAATTGCTCTGGGCAGTTGGTGGGCGTACTACGAGCTAGGCTGGGGTGGCTGGTGGTTTTGGGATCCGGTTGAGAATGCATCCTTTATGCCTTGGCTGGCGGCCACGGCCCTCGTGCACTCTTTGTCTGTTACGGAAAACCGAGGCACTTTTAAAAGCTGGACCTTGTTGCTGGCCATCACCGGGTTTTCTTTTTCGTTGCTGGGGGCGTTTATTGTCCGCTCCGGGGTGCTGACCTCGGTGCATTCTTTCGCCGTGGACCCAGAACGGGGTATGTACATCCTGATTTTCTTAGCCCTGGTCGTGGGCGGATCTTTGAGTCTCTACGCGGTCCGGGCGGGACAAAACACCGCTAAGGTCGGATATGAAGTGCTTAGTCGAGAGTTCTTCATGCTGGTAAACAACGTCATCATGGTGGTTTCGTTGGCGGTGGTGCTCTGGGGGACACTGGCGCCTATCGGCTATGAGGCTATCACCGGCGGCCGAATTTCAATTGGCACACCGTTCTTCAATGCGTTTTTTGTTCCCTTGGGTCTGTTGTTACTCGGCGCCCTTGCCTTAGTGCCCGTGCTCAACTGGAAGCGCACCAGAGCGCAGGTTCTAGCGAGTGTTTACCAAGCTTTGGGGGTAGCCGTCTTGCTGGGTGGGTTGGTTTGGTACGCTCTTGATCCGGCGACGTTGCTTGTTGCCGGTGCTGTCGCCCTATCCGCTTGGGTAGTGCTGACGCACGCAAGGCAACTTTGGTTTCGGCTGCGCAAGGGTAGCGTGCCTGCTGCCTACATTGGCATGACCCTGGCCCATCTGGGATTCGCCATGGGCACAACGGGCATCGCGATTACCGCAACCCAATCAGTGGAGTCCGATGTGCGTATGAGTCCTCAAAGCAGCATCGTATTGGCAGGTCAGCAGGTAACCTTTACCGGTGTTATCGATGTCTTAGGGCCGAACTATGGCGCTCAGCAGGGTATTTTTATCGTCACCGATGGCGACACGAGTTACGAGCTTCGTCCGGAGAAGCGCCAATACTTCGCGGGTGGTAATACCATGACCGAGGCGGGGATCTCCGCTGGATTTCTAGCCGATACCTACATCTCCTTGGGGGAGCCTCTGGACGGTGGGGCCTGGGCCGTGCGTGCCCATTACAAGCCTCTCGTGCGCTGGGTATGGCTTGGCGCATTGCTCATGGCTTTTGGCGGAATCCTTGCGGTATTTGATAAACGCTATGCTCGACAGCGGCGCAGGCAGGTAGCTCGGCAGGCCGAGGTAACCCTCACGTGAGCCGTGCAAGCCTTTTTGTGCCCCTAGGTGTCTTCGTTTTAATACTAAGCCTTGGTTACGTGGGGTTCGATCTTGGTGCCCGTAGTGAACTGCCCTCGGCGTTGATAAACAAACCCTTTCCTGCGTTCAACGCTCGGCTTCTGGGAAGGCAGGAACAGTCCATCACCCGAGACGATTTGCTTGGGCAGCCCACATTGGTAAACGTTTGGGCCACCTGGTGTCCCACCTGCCTCAGCGAGCACGAACAGCTGATGCAGATTGCAGCGACCACCGATGTGCAGATTGTGGGAGTGAATTACAAAGACCGTCCGGACAAAGCGTTGCAATGGCTGGCTCAGTTCGGCAACCCCTATCGATGGGTGCTGGATGATCGGGACGGATTGCTCGGCATCGAAATGGGAGTATATGGGGCGCCAGAGACATTCTTGCTGGATGCCCAAGGACAGGTGGTTTACAAACGGGTAGGTGACATCAACCCCCGTATTTGGCGGTCAGAACTGGCGCCGAGGTTGCTAGAGCTGGGGGTCAGCATTGCCGGGACCGGTAGCGATGCCAGTCGCGAGTTCGAGGGAGTCAACCAACCATGATGCGTGTTCGAGGGGGCAGATGGATTGTTGGAAAGTTAACTCTGGCGCTATTGGCCCTGAGTAGCGCCGGCGCTTGCTTCGCAGTGTCCCAGATCGATACCTTCGAATTCAGCGACGAAGTTCAAGAACGCCGCTACCGTGCCTTAATCGACGAATTTCGCTGCCCTAAGTGTTTGAACACAAATCTAGCGGGTAGTGATGCCCCCATTGCCCAAGATCTTCGCAAGGTTGTCTATCGCCTTGTAGTGATCGAAGCGAAGACGGACCAAGAGGTGCGGGATTACCTTCAGGTCCGCTACGGGGACTTTGTGCTTTACGCCCCGCCCTTTAACGCCCGCACTTGGTATATCTGGATTGTGCCTATCGGCTTGGGGCTGTTTGGTGTCTTCGTGATATTGGGTTTGCAGCGGCGAATGTCGGGTCAGCGCACGGTTCTTGATTCAGGCCAGCAAGAGCGGCTTCGTAGCATTGTGCAAGGAGTGCCAGCGGCGGATGCCGATAGCCCAACGGGCGAGAAGAATCCGGAGATCAAGCCCGGATGATAGGACTGTTTTTTCTCCTAGCCGTGTTGGCCTTGGTCTGTGTCTTGGCGCCGGCTCTTTGGTCGAAGCGACGCTCTAAAAGCGCCGGCCAAGGGGATGCCGCTGAGTTCAGTCGGGTCTGGTACCAGGAGCGGCTGGCCGCATTGGAGGCAGAAGAAGTCGATGCGGCTCAACGCGCTGAACTGGCCGACGAGTTAGCCGCGGTACTGCTGGCCGAATACCCGGCTGAGGCGCAGGAACCGGATGCTGACGCGTCGGCATCCGGCTTAAGCCGGTTCAATCCCGGAAATATTTTGCTTCTGCTGGGCGCGGTTCTGGTGGTCTTGGCAGTGGGTTTGTACACCCAACTGGGCAGTTATGGAGCGATCAAGATTCAGGGTGCTCAACAGATACTGGCCCTCTCACCAGAAGACAGCGGCGCTGCGCTCCGGGACTGGCAACTTCGGCTTGGTCAATGGTTAGCCGGTGAGCCAGAGGATGCCCAAAGCTGGTACCTGCTGGGTCACGCGCACTTAAAGCTGGGCGAGTTTTCTCTGGCATCCAGCGCCTTTCGGCAGGCCCACGAGTTTGCTGATGGCGATGTGTCCGTCAAATTCTACTGGTTGCAG
>JAYOVN010000018.1:0-33673 GCA_038151515.1 Gammaproteobacteria bacterium
GTTAAACGAGCACTGTTCGAGTCCTTGAGGCACATTCGGCACTCAAATCCTCTTGAACTGCCACTCAGTGTTGCAGAATGGCGCGCCCGGCAGGACTCGAACCTGCAACCCTCGGCTTAGAAGGCCGATGCTCTATCCAGTTGAGCTACGGGCGCTTTGACTTACCACATTGATACCGGGTGCTTGTTTGCTGCGCCCCAGCTTCGCAGAGTGGGCGCAAGCTTAACGCAATCTGCGGCAAAAGTTCGCTTTAGTAGGTGATGGGGCTCCAAATATTGCCACGCCAGTAAAATCCACCAACAAAGCAAATCAACCCCTACCTAGAACCTATCTAATGTATTGGCAGCCTCTATGTTCCTTGGGATGATTGAGGACCTATCTCACAGTTCAACCCAAGGAGAGCAACATGCCTATCAACGTAATCGTTCCAGAATCTGCCCAAGAAACCTACAACTCTTGGCATTTCGCCCCCGCTGTGCAGCACGACGATCTTATTTTCTTCTCCGGCGTTGTTGGGCGTGGTGACTCCGCAGAGGAGGAATTTCGGAACGCTTGGGCCTCTTTAGGCGAAACACTGGCTGCAGCAGGCGTGGGCTATGAGGACATCATCGACACCACTATCTACATGGTAGATCTACAGAAAAATGCGCGTGCCATGGGTAAGGCCAAGGACGAGTTCATCAAGGAACCCTATCCCGCCTCTACCTGGATCGGAATTACTGAGTTGGTGATTCCAGGGGCTAGAGCAGAGATCAAAGTTGTGGCGCGTAAACCCTCGTGACTGCCTAAAATGCAACATCATCGCCGCCACTGATCAACGCCGGAGACGTCTATGAGCGCCTTACTTGTATCCACCGAAAACAATGTCGCCACCCTGACCATCAACGATGCCCCATACAACCGTATGACCTTGGATTACATGGACGAACTCGAACGGGTCGTGCCGGAGTTGGGCCGGGACGATAGCGTTCGCGCCATCGTGTTCACCGGTGAGGGGGCAGATCACTTTTCCGTGGGCATGAATCTAAAACAGTTTGCCGAGGGCATTGACCGCAAAGGCTCGATGGATGCAGTGCTTGATCAGCGGCTTCGCGTGCTGAACCTAATCGAAAATCTTGGCAAACCCAGCATTGCCACACTCTTTGGTTACTGCCTAGGGGGCGGACTGGAACTACCCCTGGCTTGTCACTTTCGTCTTGCCGCAGCTACCGGCGCGAAAATCGGCCTGCCGGAAATGGACTTAGGCACCGTACCAGCTTGGGGCGGCTCTGCTCGCCTGCCCAGAGTTGTGGGGCGGGAAGTTGCCTTGGACATGATTTTACGGGGCAGAACTATAGACGGTGAAGAGGCGCTAAAACACGGCCTAGTCACAGAAGTCTGGCCCCTCTCAGAACTCAAACAGAGGGCCCAAACACTGGGCGAGGAGCTTGCGAAACAGCCACGACTGGCGATCAAAGGCATTCTGGATACTGTCGTAGGCTACGAATCAAAAAGCCTTCAGCAATCCATTTTAGATGAGCGCGCCGCCGTGCACCTGACCCGAGACACCCCAGACTCCCGGGAGGGCATGTTGGCATTTATGGAGAAACGCGACCCTGTGTTTAACCAGGGTAACTAGCACTGCAATCGCCCTAGAGCGTATCAGCCAATGAACGGCTGCCCTTGAATCGCCTGGACAAAGGTGTGAGCGCTGAACCCGGCGTAGGCAGCAGAAAACACGACAACCAATGCACAAGCAACGCGCCTGCTCAACTGGACTGGTAGCAACAGCGCAAACAGCGGAACTGCCTGCATAGCGTGCATGCCAAAGAAGTGGGCTACTCGAAGATCTCCTCCAACCGTGGCCCAATTGAACAGCCAAATACCGTGGGCGTCGGTTGTTGGCCCATTGACCCAGTGGCCGGCTTGTCCCCCCAAATAGCTGCCAAAACCACCACCAAGCAAAAAGGTCAGTCCAAGCCCAAGAAAGATGGCCAGTACCATCGGTTCGCCTAAATTATGATTTTTTGCGATCAGCCAACCCAACCAGAGCAGTCCCAAGACTAACCATGTGGCCCCTGCACCCATTAGCGAATACATCGCCGAATGAAACGGTGTGGTGAGGTTATAGTGCGAGGCCTCACCCAACCCGCCTTGGATCCCGATGTAGGCCATTTCCAACAAAGCCACCCACAAGAGCGAACTGACCATGAATCGTGCGCTCTTGGTTCGCCTCTGCTCAGCGGACAGATAACGAATAAATACTAAAAGGGTGGCGAAGTAGATTGCCAGGGAAAGCGAGAACTTAAACGGCTTGGCCCACACGGACACCCCATTGAGCAATCGTTGATCTAGGCCTGCTGCAACCAAACAAATGGCGCTCAAGATCAGCAAGCCAATGGTGGCGTCAAACCACAACGGCTCGGCGCGCCGATACCCGCGCCAATCGCCGATTGAAAAGGAGCGAGAACCGCTCGGACTTTGCACGGTCACCCGTTACTAATTTGCAGCCGACGAGCCCCGCGATAAGCAAGCTTCACGATCCAATAGAGCACCAACCCACCCGGGCCGGCCATCAACGTGAGGACTAAACATGGAATCACGGCAAGGTGATGAATGCCCTCCTCTTGAGAGTCCTTTACCTCCCATGCGCCAACAAACAAATCGAAGGCCAAGTAGTGAATCCAGCCAGCCAGCACAAGTTCCGGCACAGCAAAGAGCGCAGTCACTTCCGCCAGTGAACCAAATCCAGAGTCCGCCGGCGCTAAGCCAAAGTTATTCGTCATCAGCCAGATATAAACCAATCCGATCGTCAGTGGCGCGATGACCGGCGCCGCCCAATCTCGGGTGATATACCACCGGGGAGCCAAGACGAGGCCCGCCCATCCCATCAGCGAAAGCGTGCTGCACAAACTGAATACTTGTTCGAGCGTCATATGAGTTCTCCATTTTACGCTGTTGCAACTTAAACCAATCGCAGCCGAGCTAAGCCCTAAGGTTACAGCCGCCTAGCTAACCCTCTTTTTCGTCCAGGGTATACCCCAGTTTTTCCACGTTCTCTTGGTGCACCTCGCGGTCAATGTCGTACATCAAGATCAGTGCGGTGGAAAACAATGGCAGCACGAAGCTGAGAATCACATGCACCGACGCAAAGCGATTTATGATTTCACCGTTCAGCATTTCCGTCGTCGTGGCGGGGTCGTCAAAGCCCGACCAAGACACGATGGCACCAGCGATAAAGACCCCGCCCGCACCCACCAGTTTATGCACGAAGGAATTGACGGTTCCCAGCAACCCCTCCTCGCGCCTACCGGTGGACATCTCCACTTGCTCAACAATTTCCATTGCCATGGAGCCAACAAAAATCAGACCCAATGAGCCCAAGGCTGAATACAGACAAGCGTGTAACAAAAGCACCCACCACAGGGCATCCGTACCGTTAGCCGGGAACAGACTCAAACCCAGCACGGGCTCTAACAACCGCAAGGCTATCGGCAATGGTCCCAGTACGATCGTGCAAAGGAAGATACCAACAGCTACGTTTTTCTTGCTTCTGCCAATGGCCAAAAACGGCCCCAAAAAAGCAAAAAAAATCACGGCTAACGCTTGGCCAATGGGAAACGATGCAATCTGGTTGGGCTGCCACTGCCACAGGTAGGCATTGAAATAGGTTCCGGCTCCAGTATCGATACCAATAAGCAAGGCGTAGATACAGCCCGCCAGGAAAAGAACAATCCATGATTTATTCGACAGGGTTTGCTTGGCTTCGGACAAAAACTCTTTCAAGTTGAAGGTACGAGCCGGGGGTACATAGAGGTCTGGTATCAAGTTATGTGTACCCGCCGTTGCAACCAAGGTGCTAACAAAAATACCTAAGCCGCCCCAGAAGGCTAGGAGCTGATAGCCCGAGGCGCTAAAAAAGCTGTCATCAAGAAAAAAGGCCATGTGGATGGCTGACATGCCCGCACCGCCAATCCATGCGAAGGCCATGCCCATGCCCGCAATTTGATTACGCTGGTCGTAGTCCTTAGTGAGCTCTGGCGCCAGGGCGCCGCGAGGCACCTCGTAAAAGGTCATGGCAATCCGCATACAAACCATCAGGATCAGCAGCCGAAAAAATAACGCGGTATCGGAAACTTCGCCGGGATCCTGCAAGATCAGGTAGTAACACAGAGCGAAAGGAATCACCGCAAGGTACATAAAGGGGTGCCGCCTACCCCAGCGGGTTCGTGCGCGATCAGACAGCACACCAATCAGCGGATCAGAGACCGCGTCCACTACCAAGGCGATGGCAATGGCCGAGGACACCAACAATGCATCCAACCCCAGCACCTGATTGTAATAAATCAGCAGCCAAGTCCCGAGTAGATTGTTTTTAATGCCTACGCCTATTGAGCCAAAGGAGTAGACCCAGATGGTGCTACCCTTCGCCCGTTGCGCCTTACCCACTGCTGTTTGCAACCCACTGCTCCCTTACTGGACTTCCTAACTCAGCCTCAAGCGGCCCAATGTCAAAATCTGATTTTCAACGACTTACTGTCGATCAATAGTGCACTAAACGAGGGGCTGTGTTCTGTCTAAAATTCCGAGATTTGGCGGGCACCTGGGGCGACTTCCACGCGAAGGCCTTCTCGAATTCATAAGATCAAGTCTTCTTTGCTCACGGATTACCGATAGAATTCCCAAGTTTTTATTTCTCGACGGATGTAGAGGATTTCTTCCGTCGACTCATGTTTTCATTCGGAGGTTTCAGAAAATGGCTATCGCGATTAACGGGTCGGTGCAACCTGGCTTTGAATCCATAAAGAACCAGTTCGCCCAAAACCTCTCTGCCTCCCGTGACAGAAACGCACAGTTGTGTATTTATGTTGGCGAGGAATGTGTCGTAGACCTCTGGGCCAGCGCCATAGGTGACCAGTCCTTTACTGGTGATTCACTGGTCAACGTCTTTAGCAGCGGCAAGAGCCTAGAGTCCATTTTGCTAGGGATGCTGGTAGACCGTGAAGGTCTGGCCTTCGACACTCGAGTACAGACCGTCTGGCCGGCCTTTCAGGGCCAAGGCAAGGACCCACTGACTCTGGCAGATGTTATGAGGCACGAAGCAGGCTTGGCCGTGCTGAACGTCAATTTTTCACCCGCGGATATTCAGCCTCCAGCAATTCACGACAACGTGGTGGGTAAGGCGCTGGAGGACCATCCGCTAAAATTCCCTGACGACACCTCGTCTCCTCGAGAGTATCACGCCATTTCCCGAGGCTGGATCGCCAACGAAATCTTCCGGCGAGTTGACTCCAAGAATCGCACCATGGGGGAGTTCCTCAGAGAGCATGTCAGCGGCCCCTTGGGTATTGACGTGCACATTGGTCTTGAAGATGGGGAACTGGATCGCGTAAGCCCGATTAAAGAGCGAACCTTTACAGCCCAATTGTTGGATGGCATCACCCCGGGCACCTTTGCCCGGCGCGTAGGACTGACCTATCTGGAAATGCTTCGGCGGTTTTGGCACCTGCGCAACGCCATTGGAAGCCTGCGAGCAACCCGGGCTACCCTGCCAATTCAAGGCATGGCAGAACATGGGGTCAAAATATTCAACAGCGAGGGTATTTCCAAGTCAGAGATTCCGTCCGCAGGTGCTAAGTGCAACGCCAGAGGCCTGGCAAAGCTGGCAGCAGTGATGGCTAATGGCGGCGAGCTTGGCGGCAAAGCGCTGATGAGCAACAACGCGTGGCAGCAAATTCACGCCAATCCGATCAACAGAAAAATGACCTTACTCAACTCCGCATTTACCCAAGGCGGTTTAGCTCAGTTTGAAGACGACGGCACTGCGCCCAAATCCCTAGCTGCGGCATTGAACGCTGGCAGGGAAGGTTTCTTTGGTTGGATGGGCTATGGCGGCTCGGTCTTTCAATGGCACCCAGAACTGGGTATTGGCTTCGCCTACGTGCCCACCGCTCTCAATACGCTGGACTTTTTTAACCAGCGGGGCAAAAGCTATCAGCAACAAACTGTGCAATGTGTGCGAGGTCTAAGCGCCTAAATTAGTGCCCTGATTCAGCAGCCAAGGGCATTACAGGCGATAAATTCGCTCTGCGGTGCCGTAGAACAAGGCGTGCTGCTCTTGGGCGGAATACGCGGCCGCAATTTTTTTCATAGCGTTCCAGTAAACGTCATAGGACAACGACAGTTTGTCCACGGGGAAATTACTTTCGAACATACACCGCGACGGACCAAAGGCGTCGATGGTGTGCAGGTAGTAATCTCGGTGCGCCTGTACAACGTCATCTGAGGATGGCGGCGATTCTTGGCGGTGCCATGCGAACCCATTAACGGGCATGGCCAACCCACCGATTTTTACCACCACATTGTCGCACTCGGCCATGCGACTAATGCCCGCCTTCCACTCTGCTAGGACCACTTCCCGTTTATCCGCAAATTCACCCACACCGCAGGGGGTTCCAAAGTGATCTAGGACAATGGTGGTACCCGGACAGGCTCGAGCTAGTTCGGTGAAGCCGTCGTTCTGAAAGTGGTAATGCCAAGAGTCGTAGCTATAACCAAGCTCACCCAGTAACGCCACACCGCGCTGGAACCCCGGTCGAGCAAACAGGTCCGGATGAGGTGTCGCGTCGCCCCAGCGCAAGTTCTTGCCCGGGTCGTGTGCCCCCCCGTGCCGAATCCCCTTAAACAGGCCGTCACCGGCTACTTCATGGGCCTGAAGCACCTCTCGCAGCAGGCCCGCGTCTTGATCAAGGTCCGCATGGGCAACGATGCCGGCAATTTCCGCCTTGCCTTGGACGCGACTCTCTATGGCCGCCCGATGCACAAACTCGGTCTCGCCTACGACCTTGAGATGTTCAGGACCTGATCGCCGATATTCGGCGCCACACTCCATAAACACCGTCTTGGTGATGTTGTGGCCTGAATCCGTGTCCTCCCAAAGATCTGGCAGCAGATACTCGGGCAATCCACTGTTGCGCCACAAATGGTGGTGAGGATCGATAATTTCCCGTGCTGGGTCGATAGTCTCTTCACGATGCTGGTTCAGCCATGCTCGCTGAGTTTCCTTGGTCAATGCCATCACCCCTCCCTACTAATAAATTTTGTGAATCGAAGCTCAAACAACACGGGGCACTACGCTAGCGTGTTTTGTGCCCCGGCAAAGTCATTAATTCCCAATCTTGCCCTAACCTGCTCTGTGGCATTGCGCATATTGTCGTCTAAGGGAATGCCCGTTGAATCCGCGGTTCGTACCAAGCCGTTAAATATGGCGGCAATTCCCGCAGCCTGCACAAACCCAGCGTCGCCAGCCAGGGCTTTTAACCGAGTTCGGGCATCGGCAAGGTTTGCACTGCCCAAAGTCAGCGCCTCACCGAAAGCAACCAGTTCATCGCCAGCGGCTATCCCGTGTTGATTCTGGCCGCCCATAACAGAGGCCTCGTTATAACTCTCACCGATGGCTTCACTGCTTTCACGAAGCAGCATGACGTGGGCACTGGTTCAGTAAAAACACTCGTTAATGGAAGAAACCCTCGCCGCCAACAACTCGACCTGAGGCCGAGACAACGGACCGTCCCAGACCATTTCACCGAAGTCTTGATCCTTGCCGGTGTACATGACGGCAACATTCGACATGAACAAGGCGTTGGCAGAACCGACCAAGCTTAAAGCCCGGGACACATTGGGACCCTGCCAAGGATCCTGCATGGGTACATAGGCCCCAATATCCGCTACCTCAGCATTATCCGTCGACTCTTGGATCTGGGACGATAGTGGGGGCAGCGGCTCATGAGGTCGACCCAAGGCCTCGGCAAACCCGTCGATGGCAGTGAGCGTCACCACAATGGAAACAAGCTCTACGTAGGCGGGAGCACCCAGTTCTTTCGTCTGCGCTGCAGCCCATGACCGGGTGATTTTTGCAGCGTCAGCGACAATCGTGCGAGTGGCTTCCAAGGCTGTGGCAGACAGTAAGGAATCGGGGTAGCTTCGGTTAAAAGGCAGTTCCTGCCGCTGTTGCCTTGCCGCCCTTGCCTGTCGTGCAATATCCAGACGCTGTTCAGACGACCAATGCCGTGTTCCCCTGGCGATAGTTTCCCAACTCGCGCGGTGGGCTTTAGTTATCTCTGACGGCACTGGGTAGCCGTCTTCCACGTAGGCAAAGTACTGGACCATTGAAATCCCCTTGGAATGCTCCTGCCCTGATATTCACCGGGTTTTTTGCTGACCACAAGCCTTCTCGCAGGGCTTTTTAAACTCGTTTGGCCTATTTAGGGCCAACCAAAGACGCCATGTACGGCCTGTTTTAGGAGGTAACTCTTGCGTCGGAGAATGGTCCGATGTTGTAACGACACGCCCGGCTTAGATCCCTTGCCGATAACTGCCCCGTTCGATACTTACAAATGGTCTGCACAATTGCCTAAGTCAGGTTCATACTCGATGGGGGATAAAGGAGAGTGACATGGTACCTAACCAGGCAGAACGCGATGCGCTGTTCAAAAAATTTGGACGGGCTTTCTTTAAGCAGGATCTCGACGCTCTTTACGACGTCGTTACACAAGACTTCACCTACTCCATTCTTGTAGATGATATACCTCGCGTGCTGCGAACTCGGGACGAGGTCGCTGGCTTCTTTTTAGAGCGCAATGCAAGCCAAAAGGATGTTCGATTTAACGATGTGGTCTTTCATCATGCACCGGATGCGACCTTTATGACCTATCGAGTCACGGGCGTTGATGTTGCAAGCAATACTGCTTTTGAACGAGTGGGTGTGGAAAGATACACCTTTGCCAAGGGACGCATTGCCGAGAAAGATGTTTACAGTAGACCCGTATAAGGCCCACGAGAGCGACGCTGATAAGCCAAAATCTATGTGATGTGGGCTCTTCATCGTTATCCGACGCTTTCGTCACCGGAATAAACCCGGATCGAAATGTCGCCCATCCCCCATTAAGTGGGTAGAGCCAGAAATTTTGAAAACTACCGGTTGAGGGTCTTAACCCACTGTGGATGGGATGGCATCATCAATCGTGTTTAGTGAATGTCGCCCATCCCCCATTAAGTGGGTAGAACCGAAAATGGTCGGGGTAGAGAGATTCGAACTCCCGACATCCTGCTCCCAAAGCAGGCGCGCTACCAGACTGCGCTATACCCCGAAAAGAACCAGCGAAACGACTGCTCGCTGGGGCAGGGATGATACTGGCCTGCCAAAAGAGGGTCAATTAACTTTCGTATCTTTCCGTTGTTGCTGCAGATACCCGAACACTGACATTGTCTATCAGCCCGATCGCCTGAACCGCGGCACCCGCCATGGCCATCGTATTTACCAGCCATACCCTCATAACCCCTTGGATAAGACGGAGCCAAGAAAAAACCGCCGCCACAACAACTATTATGTCCACACCATTAGTCTCACGACGTTATGGGTAGTACCATTCTGCTTTCTCAAAGGCGCCGTTAACAAATGCCGGTACCCGGTTCCGGTACAACAACCGAGCATCGGCGCCCCCGCGACAGGAGCAACAATGACAGCCCGAATACTCGACGGAAATGCACTGGCAAAAAGCATTCGGGGAACACTGGCGGCGCAAGTTCAAAACTGGAAGGCCCAAGGCCACCGTCCACCGGGATTAGCTGTGATTTTAGTTGGCGATGACCCCGCCTCGGCCGTGTACGTGAACGGTAAACGCCGAGATTGCGAGGAAGTCGGCCTTTATTCTAAGGCGCTGCATCTGGATGCGGATATCTCTCAAAGCACCCTTGAAGCCCATGTGGATGAGCTGAACAACGACCCAAGCGTCGACGGCATCTTGGTGCAAAGTCCGTTGTCCCCACATCTGGATGAAGATCGCATCATCGATCGCATTTTGCCTCACAAGGATGTGGACGGTTTTCACGCCTACAACATTGGCCGCTTGGCCCTAAGACGCCCTACCCTGCGCAGCTGCACACCCATGGGTATTATGCAAATGCTGGATCACATCAACACCGACTACAAAGGCCTGCACGCCACAATCATCGGAGCCTCAAATCACGTGGGTCGCCCCATGGGTTTGGAGTTGCTGCTGGCCGGTGTGACAGTGACGACGGCCCATAAGTTCACTGCCGATACCGCGTCCATGGCCCGACAAGCAGACATCTTAATCAGCGCAGTTGGCAAGCCCGGCCTCGTACCGGGGGATTGGGTCAAAGAGGGTGCAACCGTCATTGACGTCGGCATAACCCGGGGCGCCAACAACAAACTCTATGGGGACGTAGACTTCCCAGCGGCTAAGGAGCGCGCCGGTTGGATAACGCCGGTTCCCGGTGGGGTTGGCCCCATGACTCGGGTTGCTCTTTTACAAAACACCATGCAAGCCGCGGCAAGCTCACTGGGTATCGATTGGGAGGGTGTATGAAGCGCTTGTTTGTTTCTGATCTGCACCTAGAAGATCCCAGCTCTCGGATCTTTGGCGCGTTCGTCGATCTTTTGCGGGTAGAAGCGGCCTTGGTGGATGAGATTTACATTCTCGGTGACCTTGTGGAAATGTGGGTTGGCGATGACGACGATTCCGCATGCGCACAGGCACTGCGCCAGGCTCTGAACGAGGCCAGCCAAGAGGCTCACTTATTCCTCTTCCACGGTAACCGGGACTTTTTGTTTGGCGAGGCTTTCGCCAGCGCATCCGGAGCGACTATCCTCCCCGACCCCTATCTGTTGGATGGGCACATTTTGCTCAGCCACGGGGATCAATATTGCATCGACGACGAGGCCTATCAGCAGGCCAGAGCCATGCTGCGCAGTGAGCCATTTCAGCAAGATCTGTTGCAACGCTCCTTGGCGGAGCGCCAGGCCTTAGGCAAACAGATGCGAGCCCAAAGCGTTGAAGCCAATGCCAATAAATCCGATCAAATCATGGATGTGAATCTGGGTGCTATTACCCAAGCGATGCAGCATCACGACGCCGATGTACTGATTCACGGTCACACTCACCGACCGGGGGTTTACCCTCAGCGCGGAACC
The DNA here is from genome assembly GCA_038151515.1 of Gammaproteobacteria bacterium. Lineage (GTDB taxonomy): Bacteria > Pseudomonadota > Gammaproteobacteria > Pseudomonadales > Azotimanducaceae > UBA4421. The sequence goes on from JAYOVN010000018.1 coordinate 10,976, forward strand.
ACGGCATTCAAACGAATTGTGCTAGGAGATTGGCAAGATTGTGGGTGGCTGTGCCGACAAGACGGCGATCAATGGTCGCTGGAGTGTTTTGGGCTAGACCATTACCACGGCTAGGCAGACAAGTTCCACATCCTTCTGCGCCATCTGTCCTAGCTCAAACTCCGGAGCAGCGCTCTAGGCTGCACTTTAGTAAAGATCGCCTCGCTCAGACGGCAGGCTTTCCACTATGAAAACGAAACTGGTCGTCATCGCTGGTCACAAGCTGTGCATCAACGACTAGAAACTCCTCCACCCGTGCCGCGAAATCCTCATAGCCGCCAGCTTGCTCGTTGGCCCGACGGGCCATCTGCAAATAATCCTGAAAGTGACGGGCTTCGGAATTAAGCAGCGAGCCATAGAGCGCCCCAATATCTTCGGGTAAAACCGACGCCAGCCCAGCAAAACGCTCACAGGATCTAGCCTCCACCACGGCCCCGCAAATCAAGAGATCCACAAGGCGACGAGGCTCATTTTTACTTACAAGCTGATGCAATCCCTGCGCGTATCTAGCCGAGTTGATTTGTTCGTAAACCACACCCTGCTCAGCCATCAGCTCCAGTACTTGCTCAAAGTGCCTAAGTTCTTCTCGGGCCAAGCTGGACATCTTCTTCAACAGATCCGGGAACTGGACATAGCGATACATCATGCTCAGCGCGGTGCTGGCCGCCTTTTTTTCGCAATTGGCATGATCCATTAACAGCTCGGGCAAGTGATTAGGGGCGGCTTGAAACCACTCGTCTGGGGAGTCCACACGCAAGAAGTCACGAACCAAGCCAATGGCTTCATGATTTTTCTTGGAAGAGGCAACCGGGATCACGCAGGCACCTTAAAGTTGCGCTCATAGTGGGCCTTGGCACGTTGATAGGTCTCGGAATCCAGTAGCTGCATTAGTGACAGGGTATCCAACTCTTGAGAATCAGGGCCGCCTGCCCTGTAGCTAACCGCCTCCATCGTTGCTGTGGCTTCGCTCATAGCCAGTCCGGCGCTGGCGAGATCCTGTCCCCGGCGAACCATAAAGCGTAAGAGCTGATAGCGTTGTTCCATCGGGTCTAGGTCGGTTAAGCCCGCATCGGCTATGGCGCTCTGCAACAGCCCATCGTCGTTGCAATCCAGAACCAACATCAGCACCTCGTCCCGCAAACGCTGCAGGCGCTCGCGCACCGCATCCTGCTGAACCTCATCGTAGCCATTCCACTCAACAATTTCGTGGGCAAAGCGCTTGCAGCCCCGGCAAACTAAATCGCCATAGGTTGTGGAGCAAATGCCGACACATGGGGTTCGCTTTTTTAGCTGCACTACCGTTTTTTCCCAATCATGATGGAGTTGCACTTCATCATACCGACATTTTTAGCCGTGATTGTGCAAGTCCAAGACATTGGTATCTTTCAGCAGGCTCAATTGCTTCTGGCGCTTTGAAGCATCGCTGCGCTGTGCAGATACCTTGGCCAAATAATCTGCGCCAACATCGCCGGTCACGTAGCTACCGTCGAAGGCCGAGCACTCGAAATCCGTCACGTGCGGGTTTCCTTCATGGCAGCTCTTTTTCAGGTCTTCTATGGATTGATACACCAACCAGTCCGCACCGATGATTTTGGCCACCTCTTCCTCGGAGCGCTGATGGGCAACAAACTCCTCTCGGGCTGGCATGTCGATTCCGTAGACGTTTTGGTACCGCAGGGCAGGCGCAGCACTGGCCATATAAACATTCCGGGCACCCGCTTCTCGGGCCAGTTGGATAATCTGGGTGATCGTGGTGCCGCGGACAATGGAGTCATCCACTAACAGGACGTTTTTATCTTTAAATTCGAGGTCGATGGCGTTGAGTTTTTGCCGCACAGAGTCTCTTCGCTGCTGCTGTCCCGGCATGATAAATGTTCGCCCTATGTACCGATTTTTAACAAAGCCCTCTCGATATTTAGCACCCAGTTCATGAGCCAATGGCAAGGCTGCGGTTCGCCCGGTATCTGGGATCGGAATCACGACATCAATGTCGTGATCGTGTTGGGAGTAACGATCCAGCACACTCCGGGCCAGATGCTCCCCCATGCGCAGACGGCTTTTATAAACCGAAATGTCGTCAATAATGGAATCCGGCCGAGCGAAATACACATGCTCGAAAATACAGGGCACCAACTTCGGGTTAGCCGCACATTGGCGACGATAAAGCTGGCCATCGTTGGAGATGAACACCGCCTCTCCCGGAGCCACATCGCCCATTCGGCTATAACCTAAGATATCCAAGGCCACAGACTCGGATGCGAGCATGTATTCCGTGCCCTTTTCCGTTTCTCGACTGCCAATTACCAAGGGTCGAATGCCATAGGGGTCACGGAAACCCAGCAGCCCCGAACCCATTACCATGGCGACCACGGCATAGGCACCCCGGCACCGCTGGTGCACGGCGCCAACGGCTTTAAACATTTCCGTAGGCGACGGATCGATGGCATGCAGTACGCCAAGCTCGTTCGCCAACACGTTTAACAACACCTCGGAATCACTGCTGGTGTTGATATGCCGAAGATCCTCAGCAAACAAGTCGCTCATCAGTTCTTCGGTATTGGTCAAATTACCGTTATGGGCCAACGCGATACCGTAGGGGGAATTCACGTAAAGAGGCTGGGCCTCGGCAGAACTGGTGGAACCCGCGGTGGGATAACGGCACTGGCCCAAACCCACATTGCCTTGCAGCCGTTCCATATGCTCGCTTTGAAAAACGTCTTTGACCAAGCCATTGTTCTTACGTAGGTAGCAGTGTCGACCGTCACTGGTCACCATGCCCGCGGCATCTTGGCCTCGGTGTTGAAGAATTGTCAGCGCATCATAGATGTCTTGTTTAACTTCGTTGCGCGCGACAATGCCTACAATTCCACACATGGGGCTCTCTTTTTATTCTTCGAAGTAATCTGCGCTATCAAGGTCATCGATCACCTCAATATCTGGCGGTTGAGTATTTAAAAAATCGATGTTAGGCAGCGTTGGTGCTGGCGGCGGATCGTCCAGGGAATCGCTAGCCAAATCCAACAGTATCAGCACCTCGTCCTCAAACTCCAGGAAGCCGTACTTTAACTCGGAATCGTTCCACCAATTAGTGTTCGCAAAAAAGCTCTGGCTAACCATAAGCACAACCGTGACCAGAAGCCCGCCCCGGGCAGCACCGAACAAGAAACCCAGCAGGCGGTCCGTGCTGCCGATCCCGGAGCGATCCACCAACTGACCTAAGCCCCACTGAATCATGCTGGCAACCATGAGCGTCCCCACCAGCACAATCAAAAAGGCAGCGATTTGGGCCACTTGGCTTGACCCCAACATGTCTGGGTAGGCGGACGCCAGTTCAGGACCGAACCAAAACCCAAAAAGAAAGGCTATCACCCAAGAGCCTAGGGCGAAGGCCTCGCGGACCAGTCCACGGGTGTAGCCGTAGATTGACGAAAGGAGCACGATTCCGATGATGATGTAATCTAAATGCGACATTCCCGCTCTCTGCGGCTATTGAGACATGGCTACCACAATCGCCTGCACGCCGTAAGTCTGGGTGTAGGACGCTCGCTTCTCCTTGGCCAGAGTATGACTGAGCAGCGGCCCAACCGCGACCCGATAACGGATTTTTTCACCACCCACGCCACGTTGCTTGTATTGGGATATGAAGGCCTCTTGATCGTCATCCCTGAGTTGCTGTCGCAGGGACTTGGCATTGTCCGGATCATCGAAGGTAGCTAATTGAATGGCAAACACTGTAGTTTCGCTGCGAACCGGACTCAGTATGGGTTCGCCGAAACGAGTTCCGTCCTCGCTCCAGTAACCATCAGCGTCCACTTGCTCAGTGAGCGTGCTTACCCGCTCTTGAGCCTCGCTCTCAGCCAGAGCCGCTTCCAGATCCCCTTCTCGCTGTTTCAACTCGGCAATCAGCTCGTCCACCTCCTGCTGGGGTGCCTGCCATTGGGAGTCGCCGCTTTCCGCAGGAGCTACATCTCCTTCTTGTGCGGCAAGAAACTCCGCGTCTCGTTGAGGCGCCGGCGCATCAAACACCATGGGCACGAAAATAGCGGCCAAGGACAGCAAAAAGATACTGCCGATCAAGCGATAACGGGTGGTCTCGTTCATGGCCCTATCATGCCAGCCACGGGCACTGCTCAACAGCGCTAAAGGACCCAAATACCACAATTGTCTGGCCTACTTCTGTGTGCTCCAACGCAATTTGCTGAGCTTGAGACATATCCGGGGCGACTCGCTCGGGTAGGCCGATATGGTGAGCCAACTGGCCACCCGTTATCGCCCGTTCGCCGGTACTGGATACGCACAACCACGGCACAGGGGTCTGGATGGCGCCATTAACCGCATCAAAAAAACCCTTGTGATCCTTGCCCGCCAACATGGCACAGATGAAAAACGCTGGGGTAATGTGCCGCCTAGCCAGCTCTGCCATAAAAAATTCTGCGCCGTGAGGGTTGTGGCACACATCGTGAACCCAAACTCGTTGATCCCGTTGGCGAATGTCCATGCGGCCGGGCATTTGCTGAACACTGCAGGCGTGAATGATCTGCGAATCGATGGTCACCCACGGCGCAACGGCCTCACAAGCCAGTGCAATGTTGTGAGGGGCTATCTGACTGAATTCCACCGTCACGGGTACTGCGCCGGCCCGTTGGTAGAGCCAATGCTGACCATCGCCGGAATCCTCACTGCTGAACGCCTGTCCCCAGCGCAATGGCTCCACCCCCAATGCTTGGCATTGTTGATCGACGGTAATGGGCATGTCTTGGCCCAGCACGACTCGCTGGTCCGGACGCAATATGCCGGCTTTTTCGTAGCCGATGGCTTCCCGGGTTTCGCCTAAGAATGCCTGATGGTCTAGGCCGATACTGGTAATTACCGCCACGTCTGCGTCCACAGCATTAAAGGCGTCCAGCCGCCCCCCCAAACCGATCTCTAAAATTGCCACGTCTACCTCGGCTGCAGCCATACAGTACAAAGCGGCCAAGGCACCAAATTCGAAGTAGGTGAGCGGAGTGTCACCCCGGCATTGATCGATGGCCGCGAAGGCCGCGCAGATGTCCTGATCCGAGGCGTCAGCACCATTGATGCGGATACGCTCATTGAAGTGCCAGATATGGGGAGACAGGGTGGCTCCAACCCGCTTACCTGCCTGCAACAGCAACGACTCCATTACCCGAACGGTGCTGCCCTTGCCATTGGTGCCAGCTACGGTAATGACCACCGGTGCTGGCTGCTGAAGGTTCAAGTCCTTCAACACACGGGTAAACCGCTCGAGCCCCATATCGATGGAAGCCGAATGCTGCTGGTCTATATAGGTCAGCCAAGCATCCAGGTCTTTTGCTGAGCTGGAATCAACCTCAGGCATCAATACCTTGCCGAATGGCCGAAGTGGCCTCCTTTAAACGGGTCACTGCATCCTCCACGCTGCCGCTCTCTGCCATCAGTTGGACTAAGGCGCTACCGACAACGACGCCATCGGCATGCTGGGCTACCGCTGCCGCCGTTGCGGCATCCTTGATACCAAAACCTACGCATATGGGCACGTCGGTAATGGAGCGCAGATACTGGGTACGCTGGGCCACCTCATCCACCACCAAGGCACCGCTGCCCGTGGCGCCTTTTAACGACACGTAGTAAATAAAACCACTGGCACTGGCAGCAATCGCCTGTGCCCGCTCGTCGCTGGAAGTGGGAGCGACCAAGGACACCAAGTCTATGTGGTGCTCTGAAAGCGCCTGACGCAGATCGCCGGCTTCTTCCATGGGCAGGTTGACCATAATCAAACCGTCAACTCCAGCAGAGCCGGCGCGCTGGGCAAAATGTTCCATGGCCAACACAGAGTTGAGATACCCCATCAAGATCACTGGCGTACTGTCATCTTGCTGACGGAATTCAGCGACCATGTCCAGCACCTTGCTGAGCGTCATACCTTGGCCCAAGGCCCGCTGGTTGGCGGCCTGAATTGCCGGACCGTCGGCTTCTGGATCTGAGAAAGGAACGCCCAGTTCCAACAGGTCAGCTCCCCCGGATACCAAGGCATGCATGGCCGGCACCGAATACTCCTGCCCAGGGTCGCCGGCGGTAATAAATGTGACCAAGGCGGTCTTATTTTGGCTTCTAAGCTCGGCAAACTTTTTTGCGATCCGACCCGTCGGGTTTTGCTGATATGACTGCTCCATTACAGGGTGATGCCGTCAATGTCGGCCACGGTCAGGATGTCCTTGTCCCCTCGCCCACTCAAATTCACCAATATGGCTTGGTCCGGCGACATGGTTGGTGCGTTGGCCACCACCCATGCCAGCGCGTGGCTGGTTTCTAGGGCCGGCAGAATTCCCTCTTGTCGATTGAGCATACGAAAGGCTTCCATGGCTTCGTCGTCGGTGGCGGCTGCATAGGTTGCGCGACCGCTGTCTTTTAAATAGGCATGTTCTGGTCCAACCCCCGGATAGTCGAGACCTGCGGACACCGAGTGAGTCTCCATCACCTGCCCGTCCGCGTCAGACATTAGATAGGATCGATTTCCGTGCAGCACGCCCACCTTGCCGTCATTCAACGGCGCAGCATGGGCACCGGTGTGCAGACCATGACCACCGGCTTCTACCCCCACCAGAGCAACATCTGAGTCGTCGATAAAGGGGTGAAAAATACCCATGGCATTGGAGCCACCACCCACACAGGCCACAACCACGTTTGGTAGCTTGCCCACTTGTTGGAGCATCTGCGCACGAGCTTCTTGGCCGATAATGGAGGCAAAGTCTCGGACAATCATGGGATAAGGATGCGGGCCTGCCACAGTGCCGATGATGTAGTGGGTATTGTCTACATTGGTCACCCAGTCGCGCATGGCTTCGTTCATGGCGTCTTTCAGGGTCTTTGATCCGGAGGTCACGGGTATTACATTGGCCCCCATCAGCTTCATGCGATAGACGTTCAAGCTCTGGCGGTGTACGTCCTCCTCGCCCATGTAGACGTCACACGCCAAACCCAGACGCGCCGCAACCGTGGCTGTGGCCACACCATGCTGACCGGCGCCAGTTTCAGCGATGACCCGGGGCTTACCCATACGCTTGGCAAGCAGCGCCTGACCGATGGTGTTACATACTTTGTGCGCACCGGTGTGGTTTAAATCTTCGCGCTTCAAATAAATCGACGCCCCGCCCAAGGACTTGGTCAGTCGCTCTGCGAGATAGAGTGGCGTGGGCCTTCCGACAAAGTGTGCTAAATCTTCGTGCAGTTCACGCTTAAACTCTGGGTCGTCTTTGAAATCCGCATACAGTTGGGCCAGGCCGTCAAGCGCATGGGTCAGAGTTTCGGCGACGAAGCGTCCGCCAAACTGGCCAAAGTGACCGTCCGCCGAGGGCTGGGCATAGGTATTTGATGCGCTGGATTCTAGGATGGGTTCAGCCATGTTTTGCTGCCTCAATAAATGTTCTTACTTTGCCGTGATCTTTCACGCCCTTGGTGCCGCTTTCCACACCACCGGCCACATCGACACCAAAGGGCCGGGTCTGATGAACGGCGTCGGCCACGTTCTCCGAATCCAAACCACCGGCCAAAATTAGCCTTCTGGTGCTACTCGACGGCCACAAGCCCCAATCAAAACGCCGGCCAGTGCCGCCCCTTAGCAACGGGTCGTGAGTATCCAGCAACAGTGCCCAAGCACCGACAAAGCGGGCTTCAAAGGCCTCAAAATCTGTGTCTGCATTTACCCCAACCACTTTGATGTAGGGCAACCCAAACTGTTCACAATAATCGGGCGTTTCGTCGCCGTGAAACTGCAGCATGGTGAGATCTACGGCGCTCATGATTTGCCGAACGTGATCTTCCGGCGCATCCACAAACAAGCCAATGCGCTCCACAGATTGATCGGCGCTCTTGGCCTCTCGACACAGCTCGGCGGCAACCTCGGTCGCCAGATAACGCGCACTGGCCGGGTAAAAATTGAAACCGAGAGCATCAACCCCTGCTGCTACCGCGGCGCTGACATCATCCGGGTTGGTAACGCCGCAGATTTTACACCAAGGCTGCTCAAAAGATGCGTTCATGTTGACCTGTTGGACTTCATCAATGGGGTACGACACCTGAGATTCAGAGTCTATAGATTTACGCCCCTGCCACAACGCCGCTGTGGGCCAAAAGGCCAATATACTTAGTCGTGTCTCACCTTTGTCGGATCAGCGGCGGCAGTTCCACCTCTGGGAAGTCCTGGCTAGGATAGCTAACCTCGGCCAAGTAAAGTCCTTGGGCTGGGGCAGTAATACCTAAACGGGTTCGATCTCGTGACTGCAGCAGTTGACTGATATAGCCAGTAGGGTTCTCGACGCCCACATGATGAAGGGCGGACGCAATATTGCGAACCATGTGCAGCAAAAAGGCATTGGCCTCAATGTTCATAATGACCACCGCCCCCTCACGTCTTACCTCACAGCGATCCACCCGCCGCATTGGGGTCAGCGACTGACAGCCAGCCCCCCGAAAACTGCTGAAATCGTGCTCTCCCAGTAGCGCTTGCGCCTGAGTGTGCATGGCGCTGTCATCTAAGGCATGGGTGCACCAAGCCAGAGACTGCAAAAAGGGATTGTTGGGGCCTTGGTCGGCGTACAAATAGGTATAGCGGCGGCTTACCGCATCGTAACGGGGGTGAAAGTCATCGTTTATGGCCCGCAGCCAAGTGACGTTTATACCGTCCGCTGTGAGACCATTGACCCCTCGCAGCCATTGCTCCACTGGCCGGTCAGCGGTTGTTATAAAATCCGCGATCTGCCCGCTGGCATGCACGCCAGCATCGGTGCGGCCGGCGGCACGAACCGTCACAGGCTGGTTGGCTATAGTGCTCAGCGCCCTTTCCAGTTCCCCCTGAACCGTCGCTTGCTGATGCTGGCGTTGCCAGCCGGAAAAAGCTGCGCCGTGATATTGCACACAGAACACATAGTGGTTCACGGGTACCTCTGGGACGGAGCGGTCACTCATCGCCGTTATCGACGCGCTCCATAATGCGTCGGGCTACCTCTTGTTGCTCAGGACTACCATCGGCCATGACTTCCTCTAACATCTCTGTCGCACCGTCGGTATCGCCCATCTCCAAGTACGCCTCAGCCAGCTTCAGGCGAGTGGTATACACGTCCTCCAGCCCACTGTCCTCGTCTAGCGGCTCGTCTGCGGCCTCGGACTGGTCGGCTAGCAGCGGTTCCTCTCCACGAAAGGCATGATCAAGTTCGCGTTCTTGCTCCGCCGCCCGCCGCCGCATGAGCAGCAGCACCAACAACACGACAAAGGTCAGAGCCGACAGCAGAGCAATACCCTTAGGACTGACCAAGAAGTCGATGACATCGTCTGCTCCATTGCCTTGCTCCTCACGAATTTGGGCTTCTAAGGTCTCTAAATCGTAGGGGTCGCCAGATGACTGGACTTGAGCACCCTCAGCGGTGGCGGGTGATGCCAAGGCCTCTGTATCGAGAGCGTCCTCGGCTGCCGACTCAGTGCCTAGGTCATTGGTGCCAACCTCGTCAGAGCCAACGCCCTCGCGCGTCAATACAGTTTCGCCCTCTTCCCTCCTCGACTCTAGGTCATCAGTTTGCTGAACCGGCGCCTCTACTTGATATTCGTCCTGCTCTTCGTATTCAGGCTCTGCGTACAGAGACTCGTCGTAAACACGTTCCTCCAACGCCGATACCAGCGGCTCGTCAACTGTCTGCGCAGAATTGGCAGCCGTGTTTTCAAGATTCGCTGTCGCATAGGGGTCTTGGGCTGCGGTAATTCGCACTTCCCCCTCAGTTTGGGCCAATTCGAAATTCACCGGCGCCGCCCCCGTTTGACCGGCCCGCCACAAAGCGTGCTGGGCCGAAACGGTATCTGCAGCTTCTCTAGCCGGTACCTCCAAGGCCTCGGTAAAGGACGGTAAGGACAACATCGACCACTCTTTAAGGCCGTTGATGTTGTCAGCCAGAAAAGCCGTGGGGTTCAACCGCTGCACCGCCAACATTTGCTGATTGTTCGTTACTGCGCGGTCTCGAGTGCGGTCTGCAATAGCCCACAACGTGTCATCGGGATACACCAGAACGGCCCGTCTATCGAAACCCAGAGCATCCGGCGCAGGCAGCAACAGCTCTAGGGGCAGCAGACGCGTCTCATCATCATCGGTCAGAGACACCACCACACGAAGGCTGGGTTCGTAAAGCGGTTCGCTTGTGGTCAGTTGGAGTACCTGCCCCCTCAGGACATCATCTCCAAAAGTCAGCATGATACGGTCCACCACCTGATAGCGACGAACCCCCAGTTGTTGAAATTCCGACGCGTTGGCAACCCGAGCAGCCACCCCGCCGCCAAATCCCGGCACCCCGTAATCGAGCGCCAACCGCGCCAGCAACGGCTGGCCGAGTCTGGATGACACCTCGGGCAAGACCACTCCCCGATCTGCGGTCTGCGCGAGGGCAGGAGCTAGTTGTAGAACTGCCATGATCCAAAGGAAGACAGCAGCGGGGATGTGTCGATACAAAACGTCGCCTCGTTGTGGAGCCAATTGTTCAGAGAGATTGTCCGCCAGCTAGCATCTCACAGGCAGTGCACGGGTGCATGCATCGCCGCCCTACCCATCGGTCATAGGTGCTTTAGCAGCAACTCCGCAATTTGCACGCTGTTTAAGGCCGCGCCCTTGCGCACATTGTCCGCCACAACCCACAGGTTCAGGCCATTGGGGTGACTGATATCCTTGCGCACGCGACTGACAAAAACCGGGTCGGTGCCAGCACCATGCTCTACTGGCGTGGCGAGCTCATGGTCCCCAAGCAGGGTGACACCTGGCGCAGTGGCCAGCAAAGACCGAGCCTGCTCAACGCTGATGGGCGTCTTGGTTTCGATATGAACCGCCTCGCTGTGACCGTAGAAAACAGGGATGCGGACACACGTGGGGTTCACCTGAATACTGTCATCCTCAAGAATCTTTCGGGTTTCCCAGACCATCTTCATCTCTTCCCGGGTGTACCCATTTTCCTGAAAGGTATCGATCTGGGGAATGGCATTAAACGCAATTTGCGCCGGCATTTTGCCCGGCTCGATGGGCTGGCCGTTCAGCAGCTTGGCGGTTTGCCCAGCCAGTTCCTCAATACCACTGGCCCCGGCTCCTGATACCGCCTGATAGGTGGCCACATTGATACGGGTGACACCAACGGCATCATGAATAGGCTTTAGAGCCACCATCATCTGAATGGTGGAGCAATTCGGGTTGGCGATGATATTACGAGGCGCGTATTCGGCAACTCGGTTAGGGTTCACCTCACTCACGACTAGGGGGATGTCGTCGTCGTTCCGAAAATGAGAGGTGTTGTCCACCACGATACAACCCTGAGCCGCCGCCTTGGGCGCAAACTCAGCCGATACGGACCCACCGGCAGAGAACAGGCCTATTTGGGTGTTGCTAAAGTCAAACTCATCTAACCGCTGAATTTGTACGGACTTGCCGTTGAACTGAATGCGCTTACCCGCGGATCGCTCCGAGGCCAACAGCGCCAGCTCGCCTACTGGAAACTGGCGTTCCTGCAGGATTTCGACCAAGGCTTCGCCTACGGCTCCAGAGGCTCCGGCAATGGCCACGTTTACTGTTTTCTCAGCACTCATCTGTTTTTTCCAACTCGCGTAAAAAATTAAAGGTTTTCGATCACCAGTTCGCCCATGGTTCGGCAACCAACGGCGTCGGCCTGAGCGTCGCCGGCGATGTCTGCGGTTCGATGTCCATCCGCCAGCACTTTGGCCACAGCTCGATCCACATTGTCTGCCGCTTCGGGCATATCTAGGCTGTAACGGAACAACATACCCACAGACAGGATTGTCGCGAGCGGGTTGGCCTTATCTTCGCCAGCGATATCAGGGGCGGTTCCGTGGACCGGTTCGTACATGCCTGCCCCGCTGGCGGATAGTGATGCCGATGGCAGCATCCCTAGGCTTCCTGTAAGCATAGCCGCTACATCAGACAGGATGTCGCCGAACATGTTGCCCGTCACAATGACGTCGAACTGTTTCGGTGCCCGTACCAACTGCATGGCCGCGTTATCAACGTACATATGTGACAATTCCACATCCGGGTAATCGCTGGCCAGACTGGTCACCACTTCGCGCCACAGTTGGCTTACCTCTAGAACATTGGCTTTATCCACACTGCACAACCGGCCATTGCGCTTGCTGGCCAGATCGAAGCTGACCCGAGCAATACGTTCAATTTCGTGTTCGGCGTAGACCAGGGTATTGAACCCGACCCGCTCGTTGTCCCGAGTCTCGACGCCTCGTGGCTCACCAAAGTAAATGCCGCCGGTCAGCTCACGTACGATCAAAATATCCAGATCCGATACCAACTCGGGCTTCAGGGACGAGGCACTGGCCAAGGAGCTTGCTAACAACGCCGGCCGTAAATTCGCGAACAATCCCAGTTCTTGGCGCAAACCAAGCAACCCCTTCTCGGGACGCTGGGCTGTGGGCAGATCATCCCACTTTGGACCACCTACGCCACCAAGTAGTACCGCATCGGCGGCCTTGGCCTTGGCAAGAGTAGAGTCTGGCAACGGGCTACCGCAGTCATCAATGGCGGCCCCGCCAACCAAGGCTTCTTCGACATCGATGGTAACGCCCTGTTGCTGGGCCGCTACCTGCATGACTTCTACCGCAGGATTGACAACTTCTTGACCAATACCGTCACCGGGAAGCACTAATACCTTTTTCACAACGTTTCCTCTTATTTAAATGGGTTCACAACCGCCGTTTCGACATCGGCGTGTTAGGGGCTACGAGTCCCGGAATAGCCAAGGTTGCCGCTGTCGATGACCGGCCTCAAAATCTCGAATCAAATCCGCCTCGGCTAGAGTAAGGTCAATATCGTCCATGCCATTGAGCATTTTCTCTTTTAGCGCCGGGTCGATCTCGAAGCCATAAGTTTGATCACCGTCGGTTACCGTCTGGGTGCGTAAATCAATGGACAGGGTCAAACCAGCTGCAACACGTTCAAACAAACTGCTCACCACATCGGCAGGCAACGTGATGGGCAATACCCCGTTCTTGAAGCAATTACCAAAGAAGATGTCAGCAAAACTCGGGGCGATCACCGCACGAAAACCAAATTCCTTTAACGCCCACACCGCATGCTCCCGAGAGGAGCCGCAACCAAAATTGTCGCGGGCAACCAAAATAGACGCACCCTGATATTCCGGCAGGTTCAACGAGAACTCTCGATTGATTTGGCGCTCGTTCGGGGTCATACCCATGGTGCCTTGGTCCAGAAACCGCCAAGCATCGAACAAGTAGTCACCGAAACCCGTGCGTTTAATGGACTTCAAATACTGCTTGGGAATGATCTGATCGGTATCCACATTAGCCCGATCCAGGGGTGCGACTAAGCCATCTAACTGTACAAATGCGTCCATTAGCCGTTCTCCCTAATATCAACAAAGCGACCATTGATCGCCGCAGCCGCGGCCATGGCCGGACTCACCAAGTGTGTTCGGCCGCCGTATCCCTGCCGACCTTCGAAATTCCGGTTCGAGGTAGAAGCACAGTGCTCGCCCTCCCCCAGCTGATCCGGATTCATACCCAGACACATAGAGCAGCCTGCAGCGCGCCATTCAAAACCCGCGGCGATAAATTGATCCGCCAAGCCCTCGGCTTCTGCCTGAGCTTTGACTAGGCCTGATCCGGGTACTACCAGCGCCTCGGTTACGTTGTCGGCAATCTTGCCCCCGCGAATCTGAGCCGCAGCCGCGCGCAGATCCTCAATACGTGCATTGGTACAACTGCCGATAAACACTCGGCTCACCGCTATGTCGGTGATGTTCTGACCCGCCTGCAGGTCCATGTACTTGAGCGCCAACTCAGTGGATTCGGCTTGGACCGCATCGCTCATCTGAGCGGGATCCGGCACCACCTGGTCGATACCCGCCACCATCTCCGGTGAGGTACCCCAGCTGACTTGGGGAGCAATGGTGCTGGCATCAATGGTAATGGAGGCATCAAATACGGCCCCTTCGTCGGACACCAGCGTGCGCCAATAGTTTTCCGCCTGATTCCAAAGCTCGCCCTTGGGCGCAAAGGGCCGGCCGTGGATGTAATTGATCGTGGTATCGTCTACCGCCACGAGGCCTGCCCGGGCACCGGCTTCGATGCTCATGTTGCAAAGGGTCATCCGACCTTCCATCGACAACGACCGAATGGCGTCGCCCCGATATTCAATGGTGTGTCCTGTAGCGCCAGCGGTACCCAAACGACCAATGATGGCCAGCACCAGGTCCTTGGCGGTTACGCCAGCCGCCAAGGTGCCAGTGACATTGACTTCGAAGTTCTTCGCTTTGTTCTGGACCAAACACTGGGTGGCCATCACATGCTCGACCTCCGAGGTACCAATACCTTGCGCTAGGGCCGCGAACGCACCGTGAGTGGAGGTGTGAGAGTCACCACAAACCACGGTCATACCGGGCATGGTAGCCCCCTGTTCCGGCCCAACCACATGCACGATGCCTTGGCGCGGATCGAGAATCTCGAACTGCTGAACACCGAAGGCTTTGCAATTTTTATCCAGAGTAGTCACCTGCTCCAGCGCGACTTCGTCGGTAATACCAGCAAATCCCAGCTCCCGGCGGTCTGTAGGTACATTGTGATCCGGGGTGGCCAAGTTGGCATCTACCCGCCAAAGAGGGCGATCAGCCAGCTGCAAACCTTCAAACGCTTGAGGAGAGGTAACTTCATGAAGAAGCTGTAAGTCAATGTATAATAACGAGTTTCCATCGTTTCTTCGCCCTACATTGTGGGCGGCCCAAATCTTGTCGTACAGGGTCTGCGGCCCGGATGATGATTGCTCTGATGACATGGCGTGGCCCTCAAAAATTTGCCGCAGTCTAGCACCGAGCATCCATAAGACAATTCGATTATTTTTATATTTTGTATAACCAAAACAAATACTAAACTAGAGGCAAGACCACTCACTACGGTTCCGACCCATGCACCTTGATGAACTCGATTCCTTCGTTCACGTAGCCAGACTCGGCTCCTTTTCTGCTGCCGCGGATCACCTCCACATTAGCCAGCCGGCCATGAGCAAGCGCATTCAATCCCTGGAATCCCGCTTGGGTGTCACCCTGTTCGACCGGCTAGGCAAACGGGTCAGCCTGACCCCCGCCGGCGAGCTGCTGGTGGGCAAGGCCACAGCCATGCTGGACCTGTCGAAGGATATGGAGCGAGACGTTGGCAATCTGGCCCAGTCTGTCAGCGGGCGTCTGAGCATGGCCACATCCCACCACATTGGCCTGCATCGACTCGCTCCGGTGCTGCAGGCCTTTACCCATGCCTACCCGGATGTGGAGCTGGACATTCAATTTGAAGACTCGGAGGTGGCCCACCATATGGTGCGCGCCGGGGATATTGAGTTGGCCGTGGTCACCCTGAACCCAGCGGGGGAAAGCGAGCAGCCGGATTTAGCCACGCTAGCGGTGTGGCAGGACCCCCTGTGTTTTGTGAACGCGAAGCCGCTGCCCGAAGCCAAAACCCTCGATCATCTGGCCTCTCTGCCCTGTATATTGCCCGGACCCAACACCTTCACCGGCCGCATCGTTACCGAGCGCTTTGCCTCTGAGGGTCTGGCTTTGAAACCCGCGTTGTCCACGAACTATTTGGAAACCATCAGCATGTTGGTGAGCGTTGGCGTGGGCTGGAGTGTACTGCCCCAGACCATGGCCGGGGAACTGCATCAGCTATCACCGGCTTGTGCACCGATCACCCGCACGCTGGGGTGGGTTACACACACCAAACGCACCCTTTCCAACAGTGCTAGCGCTTTTTTACGGGTACTGGCCCAGTATCAGTCGGTCTGAGGGGGTTGCAGCCCCGCTTCCCGCCCCATTTGACCGCGGTGGCGCAGCAAATGGTCCATCAAGACCAAGGCCACCATAGCCTCGGCGATGGGGGTAGCACGTATGCCCACGCAAGGGTCGTGACGCCCCTTGGTCACCACTTCCACTGGATTACCGAATCGGTCAATAGACTGGCCCGGGTTGGTCAGACTGCTGGTGGGCTTAAGCGCCATGCGCAGCACGATGTCTTGACCCGAGGAGATACCGCCCAAGATGCCGCCAGCGTGGTTGCTGGTAAAACCATTTGGCGTCATCTCGTCGCGATGCTCAGTGCCACGCTGGCCCGACACCTGCATGCCATCGCCGACTTCCACACCTTTGACCGCATTGATACCCATCAGAGCACCAGCTAAATCCGCGTCCAAACGAGAGAAGACCGGCTCGCCCAAACCCACGGGTACGCCGGAGGCGATAACCGATACCTCGGCCCCGATGGAATCGCCATCTTTACGAACCTGCTCAATCAGAGCCGCGATATCGTCAAGCATAGTCGGGTCCGGACAAAAGAACGGGTTGGTATCGACAATGCCAAGATCTACCGGCTGAGGCCGAAGGCTGCCGATACCGGATAGATAGCCGTTGATCGCTATGCCTGCGTGGGCCTCCAAGTACTTCTTAGCAATGGCACCGGCAGCCACTCGCATGGTGGTTTCACGGGCAGAGGAGCGACCGCCTCCGCGGTAGTCGCGAATGCCGTACTTATGATGGTAGGTATAGTCCGCGTGAGCCGGACGAAACACATCCTTGATAGCGCCGTAGTCTTTGCTTTTTTGGTCTTCGTTGCGCACCAGCAAACCGATGGGAGTGCCGGTGGTTAGTCCCTCGAATACCCCGCTGAGAATCTCTACCTGATCGCCCTCGCGCCGCTGGGTCGTGTACTTGCTTTGACCGGGCTTGCGACGATCTAAATCAGGCTGCAGGTCGGCTTCAGTAAGCGGCAACCCGGGAGGACAGCCATCCACAATAGCCCCCAGCGCCAAGCCGTGGCTTTCCCCAAAAGTGGTCACGGTAAAGAGAGAACCAAACGTGTTTGCTGCCATGTGTTGCTCTGTTGTCAAAATCTGCGCTGCTTGTATTGCCTCGCAGATTGATTTTGTAGAAGCCCCATTATCTGGCCTGAGCGACACCAGCATCAAGCAAAAACAGTTTGGGTTAGGAGAAAAGACCCAGCGCTAACTGCTCAACCTAGGCGGCCAGTCAGCTGCATGAATCACGAACACTCCCTCCCCGCCCTGAGGCAGTTCCAGCCACTGGATCGGCAGATCCGGGTACTTTCTCTGCATGGCCGGAGCGCTAGCTCCCACTTCGCAGAGGAAAACTCCCGTCGGGGTTAATCGCGCAGGCACTTGTGGCAAAAATACATTCACCAAACTGAGTCCATCGTCACCAGCAGCCAATCCCAGATCCGGCTCATGGCGATACTCTTGGGGCAGCGTCTGCATGTCTGCTGCGTCTACGTATGGCGGATTGGTTAGCATCAGATCCCACTGATCATTCTGGTCAGCCAGCCATTGGCAGGCATCACCTTGGACCACCCGAACTCGATCTTGCAAGTGGTGTAAGGCAACGTTTTCCCTGGCCAGCTTGGCGGCTTGCTTATCCAGTTCAACCAAGGTGACGTCAGCATGGGGGTAGCGCTGGGCGGCTAGAATACCCAGACACCCGACGCCGGCGCAGAGATCGACAATTCGCGTGATGGTTGGGGCAATCCAATCCTCCAGCCGTTCACCAAGCAAATAGCCAATGGGCGAGCGCGGAATCATAATCCCGGGTTCCACTAAGAAGCGTTGACCCATGAAGTAGCACTCGCCTAACAGATGAGCCAGAGGCATGCGCTCCTCTATCCGGCGGGTGGCGAGGGCTTGAATACGCTCTTCGTCTTCTGGCGCCACCACGAGGTTCAAAGAACTTTCGTCATCCGTTGCACCGGTCACGCTGAGCACCAGATAGACGGCCTCGTCCCAAGCATTGTCCGTGCCGTGACCGTAACTAAGAGGTGCGTTGTCAAAGCGTTGGTATGTCGCTTCTATCAATTTACCAATGGTTACGGCATCGGGCTCCTGAATTACTGCCACCTTGACGGATCCACGAATTCCACATCAGAACCTTCGGAGCTGCCCATTAACGTGCTGATTACTTCCCCGACACTGCGTTCCTCAAACAAGATTTGATAAAGCCCATCCACCAAGGGCATGTACACGCCTAACTCGTGACTTTTGCCGTGTACTAGGCGCAGCGTGTTGACCCCCTCGGCGAGCTTACCCAATGACTCTGACGCTTCCTCAAGGTTCATGCCTTTGGCGATGCAGCTGCCCAGTTGGTGATTTCTGCTGAGAGGAGAGGTGCAGGTGACCATCAGATCTCCTACGCCGGCCAGCCCGAGAAAGGTAAACGGATTACCGCCCATGGATACAGCGAAACGGCTCATCTCCGCCAAGGCTCGGGTTACCAGCAGGCCGATGGTGTTCTGTCCCACATCAAGCCCTGCTGCCAAACCGCAGACGATGGCATAAATATTTTTCAACGCACCGCCCAGTTCCACGCCGTAAACATCAGCACTGGCATAGACCCGCAGAGTGTCATTTCGCATGACCTCCTGTACCAACGTGGCGTCCGCCTGATGGTGGGTTGCGATCACGGTACCCGCATACTGTTGCTGAGCAATTTCCTCAGCCAGGTTGGGGCCAGAAATAGCGCCGGTATGCTCACTGGGGGTAAGGTCGCCGAGTAACTGACTCATAAGCCGAAAGCCATCCGGCTCGATGCCCTTGGTGGCACTGATAAGAATGTCATCTGGTGCGATGAACGGGGCCATTTCCCGACACACCGAGGCAAAGCCGGCACTTGGCACGGCAACAAATATCAATCTTGAGTCCCTGGTGGCTTCCTCCAAAATGGCGGTAGGTTTCACACCCGCCTCCAGCGGATGTCCTGGCAGGTAACGCAGGTTCTCCCCTGCCTTGATGGTTTGATCAACCTGCTCTGGGTCCCGCATCCACAGATACGTGGTATACCCGTTGCGGGCAATGATGTTGGCGATGGCGGTTCCAAAGTTACCGCCGCCTACAATGGCTACGTTCATCGGCTTGATGGCTCAGGCGTTTTTGTTCAATACACAAGCCGCCATTGTGACGGCTCGCGCAACAGATAGATACGCCGTTAGCCGTCGCTGGCAGGCAACAAGTCCATAAGCAAACGGTTCATGCGCGACACGTAGGTCGCCGGATCTTGCAAGGTTCCCCCTTCGGCTAAACTCGCTTGATCAAACAACAACTCCACCAGTTCCCCAAAACGATCCTCGTCCACCTCGGTATCAAGCCGGTGCAGCAGCGGGTGGTCTGCATTGAATTCAAAGAATGGCTTGGTTTCCGGCATGGATTGACCGCTGGCTTCCAGAATTTTGCGCATTTGAATACCCACACCGTAGTCTGACAGCACAAGACAGGCAGGCGAATCTGTCAGGCGCTTTGAGGGCCGGACTCCCTCTACTTTGTCGCCGATCACTGCCTGAATTCGTTCGGTTAGCGGATGTTCTTCGGCTTCTTCATCGGCCTGATCGTCATCGGACTTTGACTCACCGGGCAAGGTCACGTCACCACGCATGACATCCACGAAGGGAACACCCTCGTATTCGTTAAGCGAACTCATCAGCCACTCATCGATGCGGTCAAACATCAGCAGCACTTCCACACCCTGATCTTTGAAGATCTCAAGGTGGGGACTGTTGCTGGCCGTTTCATAGGTTTCTGCGCAAATGTAATAGATGCTTTCTTGCTCTTCTTTCTTGCGGGCTATGTAGTCCTCAAGGCCGACGCTCTTGGCACTGCCGTCCCCTGCGGTTGAGGCAAAACGCAGCAGCTTGGAAATGGCCGCACGGTTGGCAAAGTCTTCGCCGGCGCCCTCCTTGATCACTTCGCCAAATTCATCCCAGAAGGTCTGATACTGCTCTGGCTCTTTCTTGGCCATGTCTTCTAGCATACTCAGTACGCGCTTGGTGACCGCATTGCGGATGGAGGTCACGCGCTCGTCTTGCTGCAAGATTTCACGGGACACGTTCAACGGCAGGTCATTGGAGTCGATCACCCCTTTCACAAAGCGCAGGTATAAGGGCAAAAACTGGTCGGCGTCGTCCATGATGAATACGCGCTGGACGTAGAGTTTCAAACCCTTGGGTAGATCTCGGTTGTACAAATCAAAGGGGGCTCGCTTTGGCAGGTAAATTAGACTGGTGTACTCGAATTTGCCCTCAACTCGGTTATGACTCCAAGTCAGCGGGTCTTCAAAGTCGTGAGACACATGTTTGTAAAACTCTTTGTATTCTTCGTCCTCTACCTCGGAGCGAGATCGAGTCCAAAGAGCTTGGGCCGAATTTACGCCTTCAAGTTCGGGCACAAACTCCTCGTCCTCTGGCGCGCCATAGCCTGGGGTCGAAAACATCCTTACCGGCACCCCGATATGATCCGAATACCGGGTGACGATGTGCCTTAGGCGGGTGTCCTCGGCGAACTCCAAGGCATCTTCCTGAAGGTGCAAAACGACCTGTGTACCCCGGCTGAGATCTTGGACCGCGTCTAAGCTATAGGCGTCTTCGCCGGTTGAGCGCCATCGCACGCCCTCACCGCCTGCAGCGGATTGAGTCAGCACTTCCACTTCTTTCGCCACCATGAAGGCGCTGTAGAAACCCACACCAAATTGGCCAATAAGCTGTGAATCGGATTTTTGATCGCCGGTTAAGTTCGCCAAAAACTCAGCGGTGCCGGACTTCGCAATGGTGCCCAGATGCGCGATGACCTCATCACGGGACATGCCGATACCGTTGTCGGCAATAGTGAGGGTGCCAGCGTCCTTGTCGAAGGTCACATCGATGTGGAAATCGGTGTCGTCGCCTAGCAGCGAGGCGTCTTCGATCGCACGAAATCGTAGCTTGTCGATGGCGTCCGAGGCATTAGAAATCAGCTCTCGTAAGAAGATCTCGCGATTGGAATACAGCGAGTGAATCATTAGCTGCAGTAGCTGTTTGGCTTCGGTTTGAAAGCTGAGTGTTTCGGATTGGTTTTCGGACTGAGTATCGCTCATGTGGCGTTTCCCCTTGGCGCTTGAGACTACGGATATGCGCTTGGATATGGGGATGAGCGCTGTAAATTCAAGCGCTGCTCTTGAGGCGCTTCCATAGAGGCATTTCTATGGAAGCATTTCTGTTGAGATGTCTCTCTTAAGGTTTTTCTAGCGGGGCATTTCAGGGGCCTTGGGCCCCTGAGCCTTAGCTAACAGTCTAGCTCCAGCCCGTGACATCAGCCAGGGCGTCGCCGATTTCGGCCAGACTGCGCACCGTACGCACGCCAGCGTCTTGCAGCGCTGCGAATTTGTCATCCGCAGTGCCCTTGCCACCAGCGATAATGGCACCGGCGTGGCCCATGCGCTTACCCGGAGGCGCCGTGACGCCGGCAATGTAGCCCACCACGGGTTTGGTCACATTGGCCTTGATGTAGGCTGCCGCTTCCTCTTCGGCGTTACCGCCGATTTCCCCTACCATAACGATGGCTTCGGTGGCTGGATCTTGCTCAAACTGCTCCAGAATATCGATGAAATGGCTGCCGGGAATCGGATCCCCACCAATGCCCACACATGAACTCTGTCCAAAGCCTCGGTCCGTGGTTTGCTTCACGGCTTCGTAGGTTAGCGTACCCGAGCGGGAAACGATGCCGACCTTGCCGGGCAGATGAATATCGCCGGGCATGATGCCGATTTTGCACTCGCCCGGCGTAATGACGCCCGGGCAGTTTGGCCCGATCATGCGTGCACCGCTCAACTCCAAGCGGGCTTTCACCACCAGCATGTCGAGGGTCGGAATACCCTCGGTAATGCAGACGATAAGCTCGATACCAGCGTTAAGGGCTTCGAGGATGGAGTCTTTACAGAAGCTTGCCGGAACGTAAATGACGCTCGCAGTGGCGCCAGTTTCGGCCACCGCATCGGCCACGGTATCAAAAACCGGGAGCCCCAAATGCGTGGTTCCACCCTTGCCCGGCGTTACACCGCCCACAAGTTGGGTTCCGTATGCCAGTGCCTGTTCACTGTGCAGGGTTCCTTGAGAACCGGTGAACCCCTGACAGATCACCTTAGTGTCTTTGTTGATCAGAATACTCATGCTTGACCTCCCGCTGCAGCTACGGCTTTTTCAACGGCGTCTACCAGTGATTCGCCGGGAATAATGTTCAGTCCACTGTCGGCCAAGGTCTTACGGCCAAGCTCGGAATTGTTGCCCTCGAATCGCACCACCACGGGCACCTCGACCCCCACTTCTTGTACCGCACCGATAATGCCCTCGGCGATGGTGGCGCAGCTCACGATGCCGCCGAAGATATTGATCAATACCGCCTTCACCGCGGCATCAGACAAAATGATCTTAAACGCCTCGGCCACCGCTTCCTTAGTGGCACCGCCACCTACATCTAAAAAGTTGGCCGGATTGCCGCCGTGTAGCTTCACCAAATCCATGGTACCCATGGCCAGCCCTGCACCGTTGACCATGCAACCAATGTTGCCCTCAAGGGCGACGTAGTTAAGGCTGAATTCTGCTGCCTGAGCTTCCCGCTCGTCTTCCTGACTGGGATCGTTCATCTCAGCAATGGCCGGCTGCCGGTACAGGGCATTGCCGTCGATATTGATCTTGGCGTCTAGGCAGTGAATGTTCCCTTCTGTGGTAACGACCAAGGGGTTGATCTCCAGCAAAGAGCAATCTGTTTCCTCAAATAACTTCGCCAAACCCATGAAAAGATTAGCA
>JAYOVN010000019.1:0-31957 GCA_038151515.1 Gammaproteobacteria bacterium
CTGGCTGAATTTTGCTAATCAGCTCGAAACCGCTCATGCCCGGCATTTGGATATCAAGGAATACCAGATCCGGCGCCAATGCCTGAATGGCCTCCAGCGCCTTGGCCCCGCTGCGACACGACCCAATGATTTCGACATCATCATGGGCTGACAAAAGCGACGCCATAATATCTAGCGCCAAGGGTTCATCATCGACAATCAACGTTTTAATCATCGATATCTCCGGCCTTGCCCAACATCAGGGGAAAACTCAAATCCACTCGAAAGCCGCCCAGCGCTGACTCGCCCAATACCACCTCGCCCCGGTTCCCATGAAGCGTGGCCACACGCTCCCTCACGTTGGCTAGCCCGACGCTTGAACCCACAACGGCGGTCTGATTGTCCGGACGATGATCTGGACCAGAGTCCTCAACCGCTAGGTTGAGCCGGCCATCGGCGGCGTAGCCACCGATGCGAATCGACCCGCCCTCTTCTGCTTGAGCAATAGCGTGCTTGATGGCGTTTTCAATTAGGGGCTGCAACAAGAAGCTCGGCACTAAGGCCTCGTTGACCGTTTCATCAACATCAAAGTCGACCGTCAGCCGATCGGAAAAACGCACTTGCTCGATCGCCAAATAGAGTTTGGCCGCATTAACTTCCTCGGCCAACGGCACGCTACGATTGGCACTGTGTTCAAGGGAGTAACGCAGAAACTGACTAAGATTCAGCAACATGGTACTGGCCCGCTCTCCAGCGCCTTGATCTATGAGGGCGTATATGGAGTTTAGAGTGTTGAATAAGAAATGCGGATTGAGCTGATAGCGTAGTAGCGTGAGCTGCCCCTCTTTGACGGCGGCTTCTGCGCTTATCCGCCGCAGCACTTCCTCTTTTTGGGTGGCTTCAGCGACAAGCAGTTGATCTCGCTCCGCCTGCAGCAGTTGGTAATACTTAATGCCATGATAAAACGCAGCCCAGCATCCAAAAATGAAAATGGACGGGAAATACCAGCCGCCAAAATCAGCCCACAACCCCTCCTCTCCCGTCATCGCCTGGAACGTTGCCAAGCGGATGACCGCCCATGTCAGGGCAAAGACCAGTACCGACACTGAGATAATCGCCGCCCGGCTTGTCCAGGAGGCTCCCCAGTAACTGCGAAAAATCAACCGCAAAGGCCAGCTGAGCGCAATTCCCAGAAGAGACTGGGCCACGTTATGCAATACGTAACTTAGCTGAGGTTGGTTGTACCAAAGGTTAAGACTAAGGTAGCTAATCAATGAAATACCCAGCCAACCGGCGAATTGGAGCACCCAAAATTGGATCTCGCGACTGGATAACACAACGCCCCAAACGGAAGTGGCGAATACCGGGGGTCTGGTTTCGTCTGTGGTGAGCAGTTCGGCCACGTCCCTACCCTTTTAAAAAGCGGGCCTTATTCTAATGAGTACACGCTAGAAAACCTAGGCGTAGTGCTCTAGCCAAAAGGACCGACTTCAGGACACAAAGTCTCTGAATTGGCGCCTGAGAAACGGCGTTATCACTGCAATTGAGTGACGCGCAAACTTCTTGAGGTCAGGAATCCGACAGACAGTGGCGTAAAAACCCGCCGAAGCGGGTTTTATGTCAGAGGCTAAGTCTCTAATTGCGCGGATAAACTTTCAGCGTCTGCACCTGAGAGGTATTTACCACTGTCCGCAAATCAGCAACTTCGGCGTTAAACGCAGCATAGGCCGGATGCATCAACATTTGCTGGCTGATGGCCCCCAGTTCAGCTTGAGTTCGAGCGCCGGTCCAAATCCAGTGAGTGAACTTGTCGCGGCCAAAAAAGACTGCGCCGAGTCCATAGGAACGCAGATCAACGTCTTGGGCAACGGCCTTCATCATCTTCAGGTATGCGGCTGCGTAGGCTGCCTGATCTTGTGGTTCAACGATGATGTCGAACTTCGAGAACGCCGAGTCTTGGCCCCAGTCGTTTTCGTCCACAGGCGCGGGGCCCATGTACTCGATTACCGGCTGAGCGCTGGCTGAAAGTTGTTGCAAAAAGACCGCAGAGTCAGGACACGACCGCATGATTTCAGCCGCCGTTGCCTGATCTTCGATACTCTGGAAGGTATTGATAATGAAGTGAGTCGAGGTGTAACCGCCATTAAACACTTCTTGAGACAACGCCACATCGGCGGGATATTGCTTGCCACAGTCCGATGCCCAGAACGTGTCCATAGCATCAACCACGCCGGCTGGATTAGCGACATTTAGGTGGTAAAACGCATAGAAAGGACCGCTGTCAGCATGATCATCTGCAATAGCAAAGTTTGTAAGAACCAAGGAGATCAAGAGAACGAATATTTTCATTGTTGTTTTTTCCGTTAAACGTTTGCGAGACCGCCTAACAATGTAGTCGTTATTACATTGCTTGCACAACCGAGAAAAACGCGGGCGCATCCCCTGTACAGGTCGCTCCGACCAAGACTATCTAGGCAGACTGCATGCGGTAGTTAAATGACAACGACCACCTGCCCGATCCAGCTATGCTGGATTTCCAGAACAGCTGTATTGAGATTGCCTACCACTGTCTTGATGTGAAAACCTTAGCAGCTAATTCATAAGTAATAGCTTAAGCACCCATATGCAGCACTTTGAAGACATCTACCGACGGGCCGCTGTTCGCAAAGGCGGCGATAAAGCCTTGGAGGCCTTGCTCGCTCCGGTAAAAGAAACAACGAAGCTACAGAAAATTTCTGACGCGGACGTCCTAGCCGAAATGACCGCCTGCGTCTTTCGAGCAGGCTTCGTTTGGAAGGTCATCTCTGCCAAGTGGCCTGGCTTCGAAAGCGCATTCCATCAATTTGATGTTACGCGTTGCGCCATGCTGTCAGACGAAGAGTTGGAGGCACTTCAGCGCAACACCGACATCGTGCGCCACGGCACCAAAATTGCCAGTGTCAGAGATAACGCACTCTATATCCTTGACACTCGGGCGGAACACGGCTCGTTCGGAGCATTTCTTGCGGCGTGGCCAACGTCAGACTTTGTTGGCTTGTGGGCACATCTGAAAAAAAACGGCAGCCGTTTGGGCGGGCAAACCGGTCGCTACTGCCTTCGTTTTTTGGGCTATGACACGCCAATCCTGTCGCGGGATGTGGTCGGAGCGCTCATTCAGGCCGGTGTTGTCGACAAAGACCCTACGAGCAAAAAAGACCTATTAGCCACTCAAGACGCCTTCAATACCTGGGCCGAACAAAGCCAACGCAGCATGCGGGAGGTTTCCCGTATTCTCGCTTTGTCCATGGGCTAACTACCGGCGCCCCAGCCAGAGTGGTATCTTCTGGATCGAGGAAAAATGGGAGAGTTGAAATGAATATCACACCAACTGGCGAGGCGTGCGGTGCTAGGGTGACCGGCATTGACCTAAGCCAGCCCCTAGACCGAAACACCATCAATAGTATTCGCTCGGCCTGGCTTGAACACCACGTTCTGGCCTTCCCAGACCAAAAACTTAGCGACGATGATTTAGTCCGTGTTACGAACTATTTTGGCAACGTCGGCGACGACCCTTACTTTGTACCCATCAGCAAAAACACGCCCGTGGTCGCTCTGACTCGCCGGGCCGATGAACAAGCCCCGGTCTTTGCGGAAAACTGGCATACGGACTGGAGCTTTAAGCAACATCCGCCCATCGGCACTTGTCTGTACAGCCTTGTCGTACCGCCAGTGGGTGGCAACACAGGATTTGCCAATCAACAGTTGGCACTGGCGCAAATGCCCGATGACCTGAGGCAACGTCTAGAGAACAAAATCGCCCTGCACTCGGCTGCCGCCGCCTACGGGCCTGATGGCACCTATGGCGAAAAAGATCAAGGTAACGACCGCAGCATGAAGATCTTGTTTTCAGAGCAGGCAAATAAATCTGAGCCTCACCCCATTATTGCCAAACACCCGGAATCTGGTGCCGAAACGATATTCGGCACTGTAGGGTATATCCACACAATCCTTGGCTTGGAAGCAGAAAACAGCCGACAGTTGATCATGGATTTATATGCGTGGCAGACCCGAGAAGAATTTCAATATACCCACGTCTGGGAACCTAACATGTTGGTGATGTGGGATAACCGCTCGGTGCTGCACAAGGCCAATGGCGGCTACGACGGCCATGCCCGAGAATTGCACCGACTGACGATCGCTGGGGACCCCGCGCTAGCGCTGTAAACCTTCAGATTGCCGCGGGAGATATCAACGAACAGCCCAGGGGGATTGCTCGATGGTTGTCTGGTCGAGGTTTCTCACACCCATCTAAAACTTAAAACAAAGGAATACCTATGAGTGAATTTGAAGACAAAGTTGCCGTAGTCACCGGAGCTGGCGGCGGCCTTGGGAAGTCCCATGCTTTGGAGCTTGCCAAGCGTGGCGCAAAAGTCGTGGTCAATGACCTAGGCGGTAGCGGCGACGGCGTTGGCTCCAGTGATATGGCCGATGTGGTTGTTGATGAAATACGCCAAGCCGGCGGTGTCGCCATTGCCAACAAGGCCTCGGTATCAACTCGCGAAGGTGCCAAGTCCATAATCGATGATGCTGTAGCTGAATTTGGCACCGTCGACATCTTGATCAACAACGCCGGCATTTTGCGCGACAAGAGCTTCAAAAAGATGTCCCTAGACGATTGGGACCTGGTCATGGACGTACATCTTAACGGTAGCGCCTATGTGACCCACGCCGCCTGGCCCATCATGTATGAAAAGAACTACGGCCGTATTGTTCTTACCAGTTCCACCTCGGGTATTTATGGCAACTTTGGCCAAGCCAACTACGGCGCAGCGAAGATGGGAATGCTAGGCCTCATCAATGTACTGGCCATTGAGGGGGCCTCAAAGAACATTCGCGTGAATGGCCTAGCACCAAGTGCCGCAACGCGCCTGATCGCCACGATTCCCGGCCGAGAAGACCTGGATCCAGAGAACCCGGATCCAGACGTGCACCCCAAGCTGGTGACGCCGGCAGTGCTACTCATGGCCAGTGAAGATGCACCCAACGGCAAAATCATTCAGGCAGGTGGGGGTCGTTTCTCGACTTGTGCGGTATTCAACAACGCCGACCTTGAGCTGGGTGTCGATGCTGATTACGAGGATCTGCTGGAACACAAGGATCAGTTACTGGATATGAGCGGCGCCTTAGAGGGCTGGAATCGAACCCGACGATAACGCCCTTTCGCCGAAGCCGCCGGGTGGCGGCGGCACAAAAAAGCCGGGCACACCCGGCTTTTTAATCCGCCTTACCTCTTGGTTTTAGAAGCCAAGCAGCGTGGCATAACGATCCCGGTGCTGAGCCTGATTGCCGTAGGTTGTCTCCAGCACTCTCGCCCGCTTTAGATAGAGACCTGCATCAAACTCGTCGGTCATACCAATACCGCCGTGTATTTGGATGAGTTGGTTCGACATGTCGAACAAAAACTCGCCGGTCTTTGCCTTAGACAATGCGCTCATGGCCGCCTCGTCGTCGGCACCTTGGTCGATAGCAGTAACGCCAGCCTCGGCGCATGAACGGGCCATTTCCTGAGCGGAATAGAGTTCCGCTGCCCGATGACCTAGGGCCTGGAAGGACCCAATAACCCGACCAAATTGTTTGCGGGTCTTGAGATAATCCAAGGTCATCTCAAAGGCGTAGCAGCCTACACCCAGCATTTCCATGGCAATGCCGGCACTGGCTCTGTCTAGCACGCGTTCGTATAACTGGCTTCCCTGCATGGCACCCAAGAAGGCATCCTGACCCACTTGAACAGCACTTAGAGTGAGTCGCGCATAGTCTCGGGAATCTACTGTGGACATGCCCTGGCGGCGCAAACCCTCACTATCGGCAGGCACCAAGAACAGTGCGATATCGCCAGCATCGGTTTTAGCCGCCACCACAAACGTCGTAGCGCTCATCCCCTCGAGCACGAAGGTCTTGGCGCCATTCAGTTCATAGCCTTGATCGGTGGCAGTCGCAGTAGTTTGCACCTGATGCCGGTTATGCCGGGACTGTTCGTCTACAGCTAGGGTCAGGATTTCACTACCGTCGACGATTTTGGGCAGCCAGGACTGCTTTTGATCTTCGTTACCGCCCAAATTGATGGCCGTCGCCCCAACATAGGCTGAAGCAAACAACGGAGCTGCGCACAACTGCCGTCCTAACTGCTCTAGAATCAGCCCAAAGGTTAGATAACCTAGGTCCGATCCACCGTAGTTTTCGGGAACCAATATCCCGGTCCAGCCCATCTCCACAATGGCCGACCATGCTTCGGGGTCAAAGCCCCCATCACTGTTGCTGTTCCGAAATTCCCGAAATTTTTGTACCGGTAATTGGCTTTCCACCCAAGAACTGGCCTGATCTTTGAGTATGGATTGTTCTTCTGTTAACGCTGCCATGACTTGTCCTCTCTACTGCGTCGATGCCGCTTTGTTGCCCCCTGTTCAACCTGAGTTTGCTAACCCTTTTGGGTAGTTTCAGGAAGTCCAAGCACGTTTTTGGAAATGATGTTGTTTTGCACCTCGTAAGAACCGCCATAAATCGACATGGCCTTTCCCGCAAGCCATTCCCGCACGATGCCTATCTCTTCTTCGGCAAAGTCATCGCCACTCCAGCCGATTCCTTGGCTGCCCATAATCTCCAGGGCCAGCTCAGCCTTGGTCTGCGCAACCCGGGTATTGGAATTTTTCAAAATGGACGCCGCGGCACTGACTTCTACCCGACCCGCCGCTTCGGCGGTAATCCGCTCGGCGGTTAACCGATGGGCTGTGGCATCCATGTAGTTACGCACGAGACGTTGACGCAAGTCCTTGTCCACCAGAGCGCCGTCTTCATCGGAGCCGACAAAGCGCTGAGCTTTCACATGCAGTGGTTCGGAATCCAGCATACTGACGCCTCGACCACCGGTCTGACTTTGGCGCTCGTGTTGCAGCAAACGCTTCACCACGCTCCAGCCGTCATTTAAGTTGCCGAGCAAGTCGCCTTTTTCTGCTCGAGCGTCGCTGAAATAGGTTTCGCAAAATGGCGACACACCGGAAATTAGACGGATTGGTCGTGTTTCGACGCCTTCTTGCTGCATGGGCAGCATGACGAAACTGATGCCGTCTCGCTTACCCGCGTCGCTATCCGTACGAACCAGTGCACCACACCACTGGGAAATATGAGCGCCGGACGTCCAGATCTTTTGTCCGTTTAACGCAAAATAATCGCCCTTGTCTTCTGCCTTCGTGGACAGAGACGCTAGATCCGACCCTGCATTCGGCTCGGACAACCCCAAACACCAACGAATTTCACCACTGGCGATCCCTTTTAAGTGTTGAGATTTTTGTTCCTCGGTCCCGTACTCGAGCAAGGTCGGCCCTACCATGGTGACGCCCATACCGGTCAAATGCGGTATTGGGTTATAGGCCCCAGCTTGAAAAATTTCCTCGCCGATCACGTTCGCCTCTGGATGAGACAACCCGGCACCCCCGTACTCCACCGGCCACGTTGGTGCCCCCCAACCTTTCTCTGCAAGACGTTGGCGCCAAGTTTCCATAGCCGTTTTCACCTCTTCGCTGGCTCGGGCACCGCTCTCGCCACCGGCCAAGCCTGCTAGATCCTGACCCTCTAAACTGCTGGGAAAGTTATCTTGAACCCACGCTCTGACGTCTTTGCGAAAGACATCCAATTCGCTGGCGTTTTCCATTTTTGAGTTTCCTTCTAATAAAATCTGGTCGCGGGGACTGGGAGCGCATGAGCCCCACCCCTTTCTCAACTGTAACGTCCGACTCAACGCCCGATCTGAATCTGGGCCTTGTAGGCTTAAATACGCTCGATAATCACAGCCGGTGCCATACCGCCTGCAGCACACATGGTCACCAAGGCAGTAGATTGACCGCGTCGTTCTAGTTCATCTAAGGCGGTTCCAATCAGCATGGATCCGGTAGCGCCAATGGGATGACCTAGGGCAATAGCACCACCATTCACATTCACCTTGGCATGATCGACATTTAGATCCCGCATAAACTTCATGGGAACAACCGCAAAGGCCTCATTGACTTCGAACAGATCGATGTCGTCCAAGGTCATACCTGCCTTGCCCAACACTTTTTTCGCCGCATCTACTGGCGCGTTGAGAATGTACTCAGGGGCATGGCCCATATTTGCCATGGCGACGATCCTTGCCCGAGGCTTCAGATCATGCTTTTGAGCGTACTCTGGTGAGGCCATTACCAGTGCTCCTGCACCGTCTACAACACCCGACGAACTACCGGCATGGTGCCGGTGTTCAACTTCCAAGCCCGGCCATCGCTCCGCGACCAGCTCTCGGTAACTGCGCCCGGAATCGAAAAACTCCATATCCATCATGCCTTCAAAGGCCGGTTGAAGATTCGCTAAGGATTCCGCCGTCGTCTGGGGCCGCGGATACTCTTCTTGGTCGAGGGCTAGGGTACCGTCGGGATTGTGCACGGCCACCAAGCTCTTGGCGAACGCGCCCTCTTCCAAGGCACGCCCTGCACGTCGTTGGCTTTCCAGTGAAAAAGCATCTAACGCTTCTCGACTGAAATTCTCTTCCGTAGCGATAATGTCTGCGGCGATGCCGACATTCAACTGCGGATAACGTCGTCGAAGATCTAAGTTTCCGGCATCTAGGGGCGTTGGTGGCGCTTCGCTGCGGGTGTAGGACATCATTTCTACCCCGCCAGCAACAATCAAGTCTTCCATACCCGACATAATATTGGCTGCCGCAAGATTCACTGAGGTGATGCCGCCGCCACAAAACCGATCGAGAGTGACGCCAGAGGCCTTGGTCGAAAAACCCGCGTCCAGCGCTGCCATGCGCGCAACACAAGCACCTTGCTTCTGGAACTGAGTGCTACAGGACATGATCACGTCGTCAATTTCACTTGTATTTAAGTCACTGCGCTCAACCAATGACTTGAGCACCGTGGACAACAGTTTTTGTGGGTGCACTTCCCAAAGCGCACCCTTACCCTGCTTACCTACGCCTCGGGGGGTTCGAGCTGCATCAATAATCCAAGCTTCACTCATCGGAGCCTCTCCTCATCTTTGATAACCCCTGCATCTTGCGGCATCGCAGCCCATCAGTCACCACTTGCAGAGGGCCGAAAAATAGGCTTTGCGGGACAAAAATAGACCGACGAAATCGTGTTTTCTGCCTAGTCGGCCAAGATTTTGCAAAAAGATCAGGTGACTGCCAGTGCAATTTGGGTGACTCTTGATGCTGCCTACTATTAGTCAACAACGGAGAGCCCGGTGCTCGAGACTGTCGGACCAAACACGTTGTTTCTACTATTGGCCGGCGCTTTCTTTGTTGGCGCATCGGTAGGCAGTTTTATCAATGTAGTCGTATACCGATTGCCTCTCATGGCCATTGAGGCTGAAGCCGAAGACTCACCCTTCAATTTGGCCTGGCCCCCATCCCATTGTCCGCACTGCAGCGCCCCTATCAGGCCATGGCACAACATTCCTGTTTTTAGCTACTGTTGGCTTAAAGGTCGTTCAGCCTGCTGCCGGCACCCAATATCGCCCGGTTACCTCGTTCGCGAAATGAGCGGCGGTCTATTAGCAGTGACGGTGATGCTGATCCTCAACCCTGTGAATTCTGCCGAGGTTCTAGCAACCGCTTTGAGTTGCATGCTTGTTTGGTGGCTGCTGGCAATCGCCTGTCTAGCTGGGCAGCACCCCGGCGCCACGGGCACCCTATCGCAAACCTTGCTCTGGCTTGGACTCGTTGGGAACCTACAAGAGCAGTTCGCCCCCCTTCACCAAGCCGTGTTGGCCGTCTGCTGTTGTTATGGCCTGAGCTGGCTTGCGATCCTTTTGACCAGTCGAGGCCAGCAAAACAGCAGCATTCGGACCATGAGCGGGGTGCATTTAGCAGCCGCCGGTCTTGGGTGGTTCGGATTCTCGGGGATGACCGCGTCTACCGGTGTTGTCGCTATTTTGTGTGTCACAGCTTTCGCGATCTTTCGGCTAGCTGATCGACTAACCGATCTTTCCACTTATCTGAGGCCTCATGAGCCTGCGTTAAGAACATGGCCAACTTGGCTCCACGGATCGCTGATTACCATCATCGCCTATCAGTGGTTTGTCTGGGCCCAAGATGTTTAAAGCTCCTAAGGTGGTTAGAACCTCCAAGCACTTAGAGCCTCTGACCCTAAAAGCTCCCGGCGTCTAGCAACACACACTTGCCGAACAGGTGGGGTGTCTCTGCCCCTGAGGCGTTATCCGCCGGCACCCAGAACCACTGATACACTAGGGTTTGTCGGTGGATGTGAACCCGAAAGGGTCTAATCTCCAAGTCCCCTTGCTGTGGTTGGGACTCTGCCTCAAAGGCGATCGCTACGCAGCTTGGACTGACCTGCATCGCGGTACTTTGTAGGGTCGTGATCCTGCCACCCTGGCCTCCGACAAATTCACCTACCAAGTCGTCAAGGCTCAAGCGATACATGTGTTGCCATTGATTGGACTTGTCTCGCAACGTACACGATAGGTGCTCGGAGTACCGAGGCGGGACCAAGACTTCTTGGAACGTCTCAACCAGCCGCGCACTGTCCTCCTCCGGGGCGATGCCCTGACCACACCCGACCAAAAGCACGCACACCACGCCGATGCAAGAGAACATACCAAGCTGAAACCTGATCCCTCGCCTACTCAACGGCCTTTTTCCAGTTTTGACTGGCTCATGCCTACGACCACCTACCGTTCAGCCTTATTTTAATACCGCTTGTCCATTTCATCTGAAATGACAACCAAAAGTTAACAGTATCCATTGAAAGGCTAGCTTCTTTCATCTGGCTATAACAACAGGTCTGACCATGACAAAGCTCAATTTAGCCGGCAAAACGTCGATATTTTTGCTCGTGATTTGTTTCTCCACCGGTTTGGGTGTGGGCTGGGCTAGCTACCTCAGCAGCAAGGCTTCCATCGAAACCATCACCTTCGAGCGATTGACGGCAATTCAAAGTGCCAAAAGCAACGAAGTTAAACGCTACTTCGAACAAATAGCCCATCAACTGCAAACCTTCTCTGCCAATCCCACGACTATCGCTGCGTTGCAAGATTTTAGCCGGGCCTATGCGGAGGTGGAAAACGCCGGATTGGGTAACGAGTTAGCGGCCCAAGATGGCCCTCTTCATCAGTTTTACCTCACCGAGTTTTTGCCCGAGCTGGACCCTAGTGAAACATCAAATAGCCAGTGGTTAACCACTCAAGCCGGTGCCCTGATACCGAAAAGCAGCGGCGGCATTTACTTACAGCACCATTACGTAGCAACCAACCCCCATCCATCACAAGCTAAGGATCTCCTAGTCCAAGCGGGTCAAGATCTCAGCGCCTACGGACCCGCACATGCTCGCTACCACGGGTTCTTTCAGCGTTTCGCTAGGAAGTTCAACTATTACGACATTTTTCTCGTTGACAGCAAAAGCGGCAACATCGTCTATTCGGTGTTCAAAGAAAGTGACTTCGGCACGAGCCTGCTGACCGGCCCCTACCGCAATGCCAACATTGCGCAAGCGTTCAAGCTTGCCAGCAACCCCAGCTCACCCGACGCTACTTACTTCGTGGACTATCAACCCTACCTGCCTTCCCATAATGCTCCGGCGGCGTTTTTTGCCAGCCCGGTATTCCAAGGTGAAGAGCAGCTTGGGGTCTTAATTTTTCAGATCCCCGTTGACCAGATCAACAATGTCATGACGGGCAATCAACAATGGACCGAGCACGGATTGGGTGCCTCCGGCGAGACCTACCTCGTAGGTCAGGATTTCACCCTACGCAGTGCTTCACGTTTTTTTATCGAAAATCCAGACGACTACGTTCAAACCTTAGCGGCACTCAATTACCCAAAGCAAAAACTTATCCAGCTGGAGCGTTTTGGAACGTCAATTTTGACTCAGGAAGTCGACACAGATTCTGTACTATTCGCCCTTCAGGGAAATCGTGGCGCTCATATTATCGACGATTACCGAGAGGTGCCGGTGCTAAGTTCCTATGGCCCCGTGACTATCGGGGAACAACGTTGGGCAGTTATCGCTGAGATCGATACAGCAGAGGCTTTCGCGCCAATCACTGCCTTGGAGTTGGCCATCTCCTTATCTACTCTTTTAATCGGCTTGGTTATCGTCGGCATCGGCATTCGGGTTTCTCGCACGTTGACCCAGCCAATCTCCGTCCTGACCAAGGCAGCGCTACAAGTCGGCAACGGAGATGTTATCGAGCCACTAGATCAGAACTCCAATGACGAATTAGGAGAGCTGACCAATCAATTCAATCAGATGGCCCACAATCTGCATCAGCAACGTCTGACCATCGACAAACAAACATCGGAGAATTACCAACTACTGCTCAATGTACTCCCAGAGCCCATCGCAAATCGTCTCAAAAACGGCGAGGTCCAGATTGCCGACGCCTTTCCCAGCGTCAGCGTGCTGTTTGCCGACATTGTCGGTTTTACTGCGATGTCCCGAGGCGAGCCGCCAATCGCAATTTTACGAATGCTGGACGAGCTGTTTGGCGCCTTTGATCGAGCCGCTCTCGAGAACGGCGTAGAAAAGATAAAAACCATTGGTGATTCTTATATGGCTGTGTGTGGTATGCCCGAACCTAATAGCCGCCACGCAGATCAAATAACCGCGCTGGCTATGGCGATTCTCCAGTGTTTACGCGAGTTCAATGAACGTAACAATACGAATCTAAGCATGCGGATCGGCGCTCACAGCGGGGCTGTTGTCGCCGGGGTTGTGGGTACCAGTAAATACATTTATGACCTTTGGGGCGACACGGTAAACATGGCCAGCCGCATGGAATCCACGGGTATACCCGACCATTTTCAGGTTTCTGAGGACTTCAAAAACCAATTGTCTGATCCTTATGAAATCGCCTTTCGTGGTGAACTGCAGGTGAAAGGCATTGGCCCAGTAAATACCTACCTAATCTCAGCCCTGTCTCCATCGGAATGAGACTTCCAATAGGAGCACACGGCTTTTATAGGACCATGGAGGCGCCATCGTAATTCAGGAAGCGTCCGGTTTGGCTCATATCCAGCTCCCGAAACCGCTGAGCCAATGCCTCAGCACTTTCTTCCACTGACAAATGAGCCCGGGGACCGCCCATGTCGGTGCGCACCCAGCCGGGATGATAGGCAGCGACAGCAATATTTTTGGCCGCAAGCTCGTTGCTGAGGGTCACCATAATATTGTTGGCGGCGGCCTTGGAGGCGCGATAGGCGTAGGCATTTCCGGCATCATGCTGCTGGCTCCCCATCTGGGACGAGATGATGGCTACCCGACCTGCGGTACTGTCCATAAGGTGCGATAGGAAAGCTTGGACGGTAAAAAAAGGACCTGCGACGTTGGTTCTCAGCAAGTCTGCAAAGCCATCCATCGCATCTGGGGTCAGGGCATTTTCTGGGCCTGTTAGGCCACTGTAGCCGCTGTTCACGCCAGCATTGCAGACCAATAGATCCACAGGGCCCTGCAGATCCGCGGACGCCTGAGCCAACGACGAAGCATCCGCCACGTCCAAGGGCAGCACGTGGACATTGCGCTTCCCGCGGGCCAGTGCCATCAGTTCCTCCGCTGCCTCAGGGTTGCGGCAGGTTGCAATCACTTCCTCTGCCACCAGCCCAAGCTGTTGCACCAAACCCAGCCCTACTCCGCGATTGGCCCCGGTAATCACAACTCGTCGCATAGTCCCTCCATTGCACTTGATTGATCAAGCTTCTCTATGAATCGAGGCCGATACCGCGAATCAGATCCGCCATACGTTCGGCCAACATTATGGTCGGCGCATTTAAATTCCCGTTTGTAATATGTGGGAAGATCGATGAATCCACCACTCTCAGGCAATTGATACCTCGCACCTGACCCGCTGAGTTAACCACGGCCTCCTCATCTTTCCCCATCCGGCAGGTACCGCAAGGGTGATAGGCACTTTCCGCCTGTGCTGCGACAAAGGCATCCAGTTGTTCATCGGTTTGAGCGTCCGCTCCGGGGCTTAATTCCGGTCCTCGCAGGGCATCCAGAGCCGGTTGGGCAAAGATCTCTCTTGACTTGCGAATGGCGGCTCTAAAGACCCGCCAGTCATCGGTATGACTCATGTAGTTGAAGACAATCCTTGGTGCATCGTCAGGACAATTGCTTCTCAAGGTTACCGAACCACGACTCTTCGGTAGCATCGGCCCAACATGCACTTGAAAACCGTGTCCACGCGCTTTGGCTGAGCCATCGTAGGACATGGCCGTGGGCAGAAAGTGAAACTGGATATCTGGCTGAGGTTGCTGCTCATCACTGCGTATGAAGCCTCCAACCTCAAAGTGATTGGTGGCACCTAGTCCGGTCTGATTGTAGAACCATTGGGTGCCGATTTTTGCTCGACCCAGTAAGCCCAAGTGTTTGTGCAGGGATACGGGCGGCCCGCAGGCTTGCTGAACATAAACCTCCAGATGATCCATGAGGTTTTGACCCACGCCAGGACTATCCAAAACCACGTCGATCCCCAAAGACTGTAGATGCGCCTCGGGGCCAATACCTGAAAGCATCAGCAACTGAGGCGAATTGATGGACCCCGCACACAGGATGACCTCTCGCCGGGCTTCTATGCTGACATCCTTACCCGCAACTCGAGCAAACAGCCCCCGGGCTTGTCCGTCACGTATGTCGATTCGCTGTACTTGTGTGTGGGTAAGCACGCTCAGATTGGGCCGACTGATGACAGGTCTCAAGTAGGCCCGGGAAGACGATGAGCGACGGCCTTGGGCAACGGTCATGGGCATAGGGCCAAAACCCTCTTGTTGCTCGCCGTTTAAGTCTGGCGTGTAGGGGTATCCTGCCTCTTCAGCAGCCCGAAGAAATGCGTTGTAGAGCGGATTTTTTAGTTGACCTGTCGTGGTGCCCAGCAGCCCCGACCCACCGCGATAAGCGTCGGCACCGCGCCCTTCATCAGCACACTGCGCTTTTTTAAAGTACGGCAGTACCGACTGGTAGTCCCAGCCATCGGCACCCAAATCTGCCCAACGATCAAAATCCGCTGCGTTACCACGCACATACACCATGCCGTTGATAGATGAGGATCCGCCTAGCACCCTGCCCCGAGGACAAGCCAACTGCCTGTGGTTCATTGCAGGCTCAGGCTCGCTGGCATAGCACCAGTCGAACTTGGGCTGCCCCATGGGAAGATAAAAAGCCGATGGCATAGCCAGCTGCCAACTGCCATCGGATCCTCCCGCTTCCAGCAAAAGTACCGTCACATTGGGATCTTCACTCAACCTATTCGCCAGTACGCAGCCGGCGGACCCAGCGCCCACTATGATGTAGTCAGCCTGCAACTACGTTAGCTCCACCACTGTGTGACTTGGAAGATCAAGACCTAAAGACTTAGGTAAGTCGCTGCACATCAACGTGCTGTACGTTGATCGAGCTTACTTCGTAATCAATAAAGTTTTTGACGTAGTCGGTATCTTTTTCAGCGGCTAACGCGCCGAGCGCTGTCGAGATCAGTGCCTCCAACATTCCAGCTGAGTCGGCGCCGTGATCACCTGCGTTTTCGCTCAAATTCGCAACCGTTTCTTTCGCCACGCTCCACTTCGACATGCTCGATTTTCCTCTTGGTTAACCCAATGACCTCAGGGCTTCACGCCGGCTCTTGATGAAGGTTAAACGCATCGTGTAGAGCACGAACTGCCAATTCGACATAACGCTCGGCGATCACCACCGAAATTTTTATTTCAGAGGTCGAGATCATTTGAATATTGATGTTCTCCGTTGCTAGCTTGTCAAATACCTTGGTAGCGACCCCCGCATGGGAGCGCATGCCGACCCCAACAATGGAGACCTTGGCTATCGCATTGTCACCGGTGACCGTTCTGGCACTGATGTCAGCCGCCACTCCTTTAAGCAAGTCCAGCGTTGTCTCGTAGTCTTGACGTTTGACGGTGAAAGTAAAGTCAGTCATACCGTCCACACCGGTATTTTGCACAATCATGTCGACTTCAATACCTTTTGCGCCGACAGGACCGAGTATTTTTGAGGCTATGCCGGGAATATCCGGCACACCAGCTACTGTGATTTTCGCTTCGTCCACTGCGTGGGCGATGCCCGAAACTTCTGCTTGTTCCATGGTTTCGCTCTCCAATGTGATAAGGGTCCCGGGGCCGGGAATAAAGGTCGACATTACCCGCAGCGGTACTCGGTAGCGACCCGCGAATTCCACTGATCGCGGGTGTAACACCTTTGAACCGAGACTGGCTAATTCCAGCATTTCCTCGAAGGTAATTTGGCTAAGTCGACGTGCGCCTTCAACGATTCTTGGGTCAGTGGTATAGACCCCTTCCACGTCCGTGCAAATCTCGCATTCATCTGCGCTTAGCGCGGCTGCTAAGGCAACCGCCGAGGTATCCGAACCACCCCGGCCTAGGGTCGTAATATCGCCTTGATCGTTCACCCCTTGAAAGCCTGCCACCACGGGGATGACACCCTGGTCGATATCCTGTCTCAGTTTTTCCACTTCGATCTGCTCGATTCTCGCCCGACCGTGAGCACTGTCCGTCCGGAAGCAAATCTGATCTGCGAGGTACGACTTGGCTGTGAGACCCAGCTCGAGCAAGGCAATACTCAACAGGGCGACGGTTACTTGCTCTCCGGACGAGGTAAGCACATCCATTTCACGAGCACTGGGGCGATCCCCCCCAAGCTCTCGCCCCATGGCAACGAGTCTGTTGGTTTCGCCAGACATAGCCGATACGACGACCACCACTTGGTGGCCCCGAGCTTGATAGCCCGCCACACGCTGAGCGACTTGGGCAATACGCTCTGTTGTGCCTACGCTTGTGCCACCATATTTTTGAACAATCAATCCCATGTTGTTTCCTGCAAGAAAAAGCAAATGGACCCGCGCGCCGTTGAGGGCGTGTTGTCGGAGCCGATCTCTATCAATTAAGAACCGAGTTTGTCTTCAACCCACTCGCGAGCCGTGGCAAGAGCCTGATCTACCGCTTCGGCTTTGTCCCCACCGCCCGCTCGGGCTAGGTCGGGCCGACCACCGCCCTTGGCGCCTACCATGGGCGCTACGGCTTGTAGCAGTTCAGAGGCAGACAAGCGTTGGGACAAGGCCTTATTGGTAGCCGCTGCCATACCCACCTTACCGTTATCAACCACAGCAAGAATCACCAACACGTCACCCTGCACTTTAGTCAGCAGGCTTTCTAAGACCTGCATCATGGACTTGTTATCGCCCTCTACCTGAGCAGCGAGGACGCTGACGCCATTTACTTGCACCGCCTGATTAACTAGGTCTGTGCCTTTGCTAGCCGCCAACTGCTGACCCATCTGATCGAGTTGACGAGACAGATCCTTATTTTCCGCTACCAACTGCTGAACTTTGTTGACTAACTCTCGCCGGCTGACCTTCAGAGTTTGAGCCGCAGTGATCAGGTCTTCTTGATCCTCGCGAATCAAGGCAAGTGCGGCGCCACCGGTCACCGCCTCAATACGGCGAATTCCAGCGGCAATGCCGCCCTCACTGACAATTCGGAATAAGCCAATGTCACCGGTGCGATCCACGTGTGTACCGCCGCATAGCTCCATGGAAAAACCATCGCCCATGCTCAGCACACGAACCTCATCCCCATATTTCTCGCCGAATAAGGCCGTGGCCCCGCCCTCAACCGCCTCATCGTAACTTAACAGCTGGGTATTCACGGCACTATTCAAACGAACCTGCTGATTTACCAGATCCTCTATACGCTGCAGTTCCTGAGCATCGACAATGGCCGTGTGGGCAAAGTCGAACCGTAACTTTTCGGAGTTCACCAGAGAGCCTTTTTGCTGCACATGGTCACCTAGGACATCGCGCAGCGCCGCATGCAACAAGTGAGTGGCCGAGTGATTAGCGCGGGTCTTACTGCGCGCCGGCTCATCTACCGATGCCTCAAGGTTGTCTCCGGGGCTAATCACACCTTGGGTAAGCTGGCCAATGTGCAGATACTGATCTCCACTGATTTGGGTATCGGTCACTGCAAAGCGGCCGGATTCGCTCACCAGGGCGCCCACGTCACCAACTTGCCCGCCGCTTTCTGCGTAGAAGGCTGTTTGATTAAGCACTACCACCCCAGATTCGTTTGCCGCATCAAGGCTGGACAGCGGCTCGCCCTCGCTATCGAATACCGCGATCACTTGAGCTTTATTGGACAGCTGTTCGTAACCGCAAAACTCGACCTTGTCTTTGACGCTGATCTTTTGACCGAGGCTGGTAGAAAAACTGGTAGCAGCCCGGCCTCGCGCCCGCTGCTCTTCCATCGCGACTTCAAATCCCGCGTGATCCACTTCCATGTTTAACTCGCGTGCAACGTCGGCGGTCAAATCCACGGGGAATCCATAGGTATCGTAAAGTTTGAAAGCGACATCACCGGGCAGCGTAGTTCCCGAAACGTCGCCCAGCTCCTTTTTCAAAAGCGCCATACCCTGATTCAAGGTCTCACTGAATCGCGCTTCCTCATCAGCAAGGGCTTTGACCACCTGATCAGCACGTTGGCTCAACAACGGGTAGGCATCACCCATTTCCTCAACGAGCACCGGCACAAGTTTGTGAAAGAAATCCCCTTTGATGTTGAGCTTATAGCCATGGCGTAAACCACGACGAATAATTCGACGCAGTACATAGGCTCTATCTTCATTACCCGGCAGCACCCCGTCCGCGATCAAGAATGCGCTGCTGCGGATGTGGTCAGCTATCACTCTCAATGATGCTGTGTTCAGCACCTCCCTCTGATCCGTGATACCCGCGTGCTTACCTGCCTCGCGCATTAGGCGCGCAAACAAATCGATTTCGTAGTTGCTGTGCACACCCTGCAGAATGGCGGCCATTCGCTCTAAGCCCATACCCGTATCAACACCGGGCTGGGGCAAGGAATCCATGCTGCCATCTGCATTGCGGTCAAACTGAGGGAACACGAGATTTTGAAACTCAATAAAGCGATCGCCGTCTTCGTCCGGGGACCCGGGAGGCCCGCCAGCAATGCTTGGGCCGTGATCATAAAACAGTTCTGTGCAAGGACCACAGGGACCGGTGTCACCCATGGTCCAAAAATTTTCTTCCAAGTCGATGACTCGCTCAGCCGGGATGCCAACTTTGTCCTGCCAGATTTTGCGTGACTCCGAATCACTGGGATGAACCGTAATCAGTATTTTGCTGGCATCAAGGCCAACGGTATCCGTTGCAAACTCCCAAGCCCAAGTAATGGTCTCTTCCTTGAAATAGTCACCAAAACTGAAGTTACCCATCATTTCAAAAAAAGTGTGATGCCGTGCGGTATAGCCTACATTTTCAAGGTCATTGTGCTTGCCTCCAGCCCGCACACAACGCTGAGCCGAGGTGGCTCGGGTGTAGCCCGGATCCGATTTTCCCAGCAGAGGATCCTTGAATTGATTCATGCCGGCATTGGTAAACAACAATGTCGGATCATTGTTTGGCACCAGCGAGCTGGAAGGCACTATGCGATGCCCTTTGGACTCATAAAAGGCGAGAAAAGCATTGCGTAAATCAGCGGTTTTCATGGTGTAAAGACTGGTCATTCAAAGAGCGCGAACTATAGAGCATTCCTAGGGCATTTGGCAGGACTGCCGGGCCCAAGAAGACGCAAAAACTAGTCACCCGGGGGCACACAGCTGCCTTTTTCATATCTAGTCGAAATCGGATTCTGACCCCGTGCTTGCTTCGGCTTCTCGTAACACCTGATCTATGACTTTGGAGGCCAGCCCACCCGAGAAACCTCTGCGGGCCAGAAGTCGAGCCAAGCGCCCCCGCGCTTTTTGCTGCTCCTTCCACTGATCGTTATCGTGATCATCGCGATCAAGGTACGATCCGGTCTCCGAAGACTCATCACCCCCGACAAATTCCGCATCATCTTGCGGCTCTACCTGGTACTGGAAGGAATGCCGTTTTGGCCTGTGGGCTTTTTGTACTTGGGCGAGGGCGCGCTCAAACCACTGATCTTGGTAGGGCTCTAGGAAGGTATCGATCAACTCGGCGTCTAAGCCATTTCGTTCCAGCTCACGAGCGATGTAGCCCGGGCCATAACCGCGCTCGACTCGGCTGCGGCAAAATGCTTCGCCATAACGCTGGTCATCGAGCACTTTCAGGTCTACCAACTCGTCGACCACAGCATCCACTGCTTCCGCGCTGAAACGCCGAGAAAGTTTGTTAGTCAGCTCCAGCCTACTGTACTCCCGCCCAGCCAATAGGCGCACACCAGCGGCCATGCACTTAGCATAGCCTCCATCTGCGGCTTTGCTGTTTTGCTCCTTGCGTGACGCGTCACTTCGCGGCTTGTAGGAACGTTCTTCGCGCTGACCTTGACGCCTACCAACGCCTCCTCGACTACGCTCCTCGCTGGACTGGCGAGGTTCTGCCCAATCCTTTGTCATGTCGCTCTCTAAGTGTTTTGGCTTCGGTTTAACTCGGTCTTTGAGTGTCTGGTCTTTAGTTGTCAGATCTATAGTTGTCAGATCTTTAGCTGTGAGATCTTGGATTAACTCGGTCTTTGGCCATCCCAACATTCATTGGGATGCCTCCATGTCAGGGAAGCACCCATCTCGCTACCATCAGTCCAACCCCGTCATTGAAACGGTGTCGTTAAGGCCTAGCGAAGCAACGGGCCTTACAGCGGCGCTGCAGGTCCCTCGCCTAGAGCCGAATTTTCCGCGTCTAGCGTTTCAACATTCTCAGTGCCGTCGTCAGGCCCCGGCATCAGTTGCTGCCGAATGCGGGCTTCGATCTCC
Source organism: Gammaproteobacteria bacterium (assembly GCA_038151515.1). GTDB lineage: Bacteria > Pseudomonadota > Gammaproteobacteria > Pseudomonadales > Azotimanducaceae > UBA4421. The sequence goes on from JAYOVN010000019.1 coordinate 20,757, forward strand.
TCTTTCAACTCTGGATGATCATCGAGAAAGTCCGCTGCGTTCTTCCGGCCCTGCCCGATACGCTCTCCGTTATAGGAGTACCAAGCACCGGATTTTTCAACCATATTCTGCTCGACGCCCAGCTCTAGAATCTCGCCGGTACGGTGAATGCCCAGGCCGTAGAGAATTTGGAACTCGGTCTGCCTGAAGGGTGGAGCAACCTTGTTCTTAACGACCTTCACCCGAGTTTCGTTACCCACCACTTCGTCACCGTTTTTCACCGCGCCAATTCGGCGAATATCCAAACGAACCGACGAATAAAACTTCAAAGCGTTACCGCCAGTGGTCGTTTCCGGTGATCCGAACATGACGCCGATTTTCATCCGGATTTGGTTGATGAACACAACCAAGGTATTGGACTGCTTGATGTTGCCGGTCATCTTTCGCAGTGCCTGACTCATCAAACGAGCCTGCAAACCAACATGACTGTCGCCCATATCCCCTTCGATTTCCGCACGCGGGGTCAGTGCAGCCACCGAGTCTACGATGACCACATCGACCGCGGCTGACCGTACCAACATGTCACAAATTTCCAGCGCTTGTTCGCCGGTATCGGGCTGGGACACCAGTAAATCGTCTGTGTTTACCCCCAGGGCCTGAGCATAGAGAGGGTCAAGAGCGTGCTCCGCGTCGATGAAGGCACAGGTGCCTCCAGCTTTTTGCGCTTCGGCAATCACCTGCAGGGTTAGGGTCGTTTTGCCAGAAGACTCTGGGCCGTATATTTCGACAACCCGCCCTTTTGGCAAACCGCCGATCCCCAAAGCCACATCCAAACCTAGGGACCCGGTGGAAATAGAAGGTATGGTGACCAATTCCTTATCACCCAGCCTCATCATTGAGCCCTTTCCGAACTGACGCTCGATCTGGGCCAGCGCAGCGCTTAGCGCACGCTCTTTTTCCGGATTCCCTTTGTCGGAGCTACCTACATTGGACTTTGTGTTTTCTTTAGCCATGGTTTTCCCTCGGATTCTGTTTCGATTGGTTAATTGTTTGGGTGCCGTCTGCCTGCTTTGGCACTGATCAGTTATCTGGTTTTTGCTGTTTGTTACGTTGGTATCTTTTTACTGTTTCTGTTTTTAATTTCTGTTTTTAGCTTCTGCTTGCTGCCTCTTATTAGGCATTCGTCTTCACGATTCTTCTTCGCGTTTTCTTTTTGGCGTTTTCTTTTTGGCGTTTGCTTCTTGGCGCTTTCTTCGCCTGGCCATTGTCCGATCGCTATCGCTAAGCCTCGGGCTTCTACCGATGGCTCAAAATCTATCGATACTGTATATCCATTCAGTAGTTCTCGCAAGGCGCCATTTCAGCCTATTACGCCCCAACTACACCCCGCACCGTAGCCGCGGGTTTTACGCAAATAGACCCCGTTCTCCGCCAAGGGCGCCCCTCTTGTCCCGCCGCTGTTTAAAAACCGCTTTTCGCTCGGTGTGAGGCGTTCGAGACGGTTACCGGTTGACGATTATTCGTTCGGTGTAGTGTACTGCTGCCCTGTTGTGCTCAGGCGTCACACACCTTGAGTTCTGTCTATCTGCCTTGGAAACCTCATGCCTCCCAGCAAGCCCGCTGCCCCAGAAAATACGCATGCCTCGACCCCAGATTTGTCGAGCAAAGACGCCTTGGCAACAGGCCCCACAGAAGACGGATCGTCGGAGCAGGTTACCTCCGGCCAAAAGACCGAGGCTAAAACCCAGCTAACGCCCATGATGCAGCAGTACTTGGCCATTAAGGCCGACCACCCAGACGCTCTGCTGTTTTACCGCATGGGTGATTTTTATGAACTGTTTTTTGACGATGCAAAAGATGCCTCTGACCTGTTGGACATTACGCTTACAGCCCGAGGGCATACCGGCTCTGAACCCATCCCCATGTGCGGGGTGCCTTACCATGCGGCAGACGGATACCTGGCTCGTTTGGTAAAACTTGGCCGCAGCGTGGCTATTTGCGAACAGGTAGGTGACCCCAGTACCAGCAAGGGACCGGTTGAGCGGCAGGTAAAACGTATCGTCACCCCGGGCACCCTCACTGACGATGCGCTGTTGGAAACAAAAAACGACAGCGCTATTGCCGCTGTCTTTTTCGCCCGCCCCGATCAGGAAAGGGATTCAGACCCCAGTATTGGCCTTGCCCTTCTCAACCTTTCCAGCGCACAGCTGCAACTGCAGCAGCTAAGCTCAACAGACGGCTTGCTTGATGCGATATCTGCCCTGCGGCCTGCCGAAATTTTACTGCCCATAGAGGAAGCCGATTTTTGGCAGCGACCGTTGGAAGCGATCGCGGCAGTCACCTGTCTGGAATCGAACCGATTCCAGCCTTCGCGTGCAACCACCTTGTTAGACCGTCACTTCAATCGAGACGTTGCCCAAATCACGGGCTTAGATAAAGCCGCCAGCTGCCTAGTTGCCGGCGAAGCGGCACTGGCCTACGCCAAGGCAACTCAGTGTCAAAGCCTTGATTTTTTGCAGCATATCGCGGTCAAAGAGGATCTTCAGTACATCGGCATGGATGCCCAATCCCGCCGCAATCTAGAAATAGACGTTCGTACCAATGGTGCAACAGACCACACCCTGCTGAGTTTGATGGATACCACCGTCACACCCATGGGCGGCCGACTGCTCCAGCGCTGGCTTCACGAACCCTTGCGTGATCTCCCTCAAGTTAAAGAGCGCCAGCAATGGCTCAACGACGCGCTCGCAGCCCGACACACAGACACTGTTCGCGCCTCGGTAAAACCCATTGGCGACATGGAGCGTATTCTGACCCGAGTCAATCTAGGTTCAGCCTCACCCCGCGACATCGGCAAGCTACGGGACGCCCTCGGCAGCCTACCGGCTATCAAACAGGTCTTGGCGGAACTGCCCGGGACTCTAAATCATCGCCTGATCGAAGATCTCGGCGATTTTGACCAACACCACCGAGAACTGCAGGCCGCATTGGTGGAAGAGCCGCCGGTCACCCTGCGCGAAGGCGGGGTTTTCGCTTCTGGGTACAGTGAGGAGCTGGATCAACTGCGGAAACTCACCACCCACTCCGCCAACTGGTTGGCGGACCTGGAGCGCGATGAGCGGGAGCGAACGGGGATCTCGTCCTTGAAGGTTGGATATAACCGTGTTCATGGTTACTACATAGAAACGTCAAAGGCCGCCAAAGGAGACATCCCGGAAGAATACATCCGAAGGCAAACCCTAAAAAATGCCGAGCGTTACATTACGCCGGCGCTCAAGACATTCGAGGAAGATGCTCTGCGCAGTCAGAGCAAGTCATTGCAACTGGAACGTCAATTATTCGGTGATTTGCTGATCAAATTGGCTTCAGAGGCTGCCCTGCTAAGACGCGCCTGCGACGCCATTGCGCAAACCGATGTTCTGTCTTGTTTGGCTGAACGTGCCTATGCCTTGGGTTTCAATCCACCGAGTTTTGTCGACAACCGGGGTATCGCCATCGAACAAGGGTGGCACCCGGTAGTTAAAAACAGCTCGACTGACGCCTTTATCGCCAATGATTTAATGCTCTCACCTCAGCAGAGCATGCTCGTGGTCACCGGACCAAACATGGGCGGCAAATCCACCTATATGAGGCAAACCGCGCTGATTTGTCTGCTGGCTTATGTAGGCAGCCATGTACCTGCTGTAAACGCAACGCTTGGACCCATAGACCGGATCTTTACCCGTATTGGCGCCGCCGACGATTTGACCAGTGGGCGTTCTACTTTCATGGTCGAAATGACGGAAACTGCCCACATTTTGCACAACGCCACGGCCAATAGCCTGGTGCTAATGGATGAAATTGGCCGCGGCACCAGCACTTATGATGGTTTGGCCCTAGCTTGGGCCTGTGCCCAAAACTTAGCCCAAAGCAGTCACGCGCTCACCCTATTTGCCACTCACTACTTCGAGTTGACCAGTTTGCCGGCCCAATGCCCCAACGTGGGCAACATTCATCTCACTGCCCGAGAGCACCGAGGCGACATCGTTTTTCTCTATCAGGTGCAAACCGGCGCAGCCAGCCAAAGCTATGGCATTCAGGTGGCCAAGCTGGCCGGGGTGCCAAAAGAAGTATTGGACATCGCCCGAGCAAGACTGCGGGGTTTCGAAAAGCATGCAGTGCTTGGAGAAGCGCTCAATACCGGACAATCCGATCTCTTCGTCGGACCGGAGCCCAGCGTCGCTGAGGTGATGCCAGATGAAATTGTCGATATGAGCCCAAGCCAGCGCCAGGCGGCGGCCACGGTACTGACACAGCTTCAGGGCTTAGACATCGATAATCTGTCGCCACGGCAAGCCTTGGATCTGCTGGATCAGCTACAGACCACCTTGGACAGCGGCGACTGAGGCCCAAACCCGCGGTTAACACCGATACCCGGCTTTGCTCTCGCCGTCCCAGCGCATCATCGCTTGAGAAAGTTCCGCAAACGCCGGTTAGAAAGATCCGCGCCTCCCTAGACAGTTGGGAAGCATTCGTTAGAATACCGCGCTTTTCCGCTTCACTAGGCCACAAGGAATTCAGATGACCTTCATCGTTGGCGAAAACTGCATCAAGTGTAAACACACGGATTGTGTGGAAGTCTGTCCGGTAGACTGCTTTTATGAAGGACCGAACATGCTGGTCATTCATCCCGACGAATGCATCGATTGTGCCTTGTGCGAGCCAGAGTGCCCAGTAGACGCCATCTTCGCTGATGACGAAGTGCCTGAGGATCAGGTGCCGTTTATTGAGCTGAATGCTGAGTTAGCCGAGGTATGGCCCAACATTACTGAGATTAAGCCGGCTCCGGAAGACGCTGAGGAATGGGACGGAAAACCCGGAAAAATCGCCCTGCTGGAGCGCTAACCTCCGGGAATCAATGTTTGAGGATTGATGGGCTGGCCTTTGCGCCGAAGCTCAAAGTGCAGTGTTTGGCCCACACCAGGACGCGGCAAGATCTGGGCGATTTCTGCCCCGCCTCTAACCCGCTGCTGCTCTGTCACCAGCATTTTGCCGTTAAAACTGTAAGCGCTCAGCAGATCGCTGGAATGCTGGACGATGATCAGTCGCTCAAAACCGGCGATTCCATTGCCTGCGTACACGACCTTGCCGCTGCGTGCGGCTCTGACCCCTGCTCGAGACCCAATAGCGTAATCGAGTCCTTTGTTGTTACTGCCAAACGGTACATCGGGCTTTTTCGGTAGTGGCCGATACCAAGTAGTGTCAGCCCGCTGAGACGACTGCGGGGGCCCGGAGGTTCTAGATTTAGCTGTAGAAGAATTTGCCACGGTACGACTCGGGGCCGTTTTCTGAGTTTTAGAGCCAGCGGAAGGCTTGGCTCGAGGCTTAGATTGATGGGTCTGCTGACTGTTTTGAGCATTCCCAGCAGTCTTAGTTACACCGGTTCTCGACGAATTTACCGAGCTTTGCTCGCTTAACCGTAAGCGCTGACCGGGATAGATCGTAAACGGAGAGCGGATCTTGTTCGCCGCAGCCAGCCGTTGGTGATCCAAGTCAAAGCGCCAAGCGATGGAATACAGGGTGTCGCCCTTTTTGACCACATAGAATCCGCCTTTCGTCTTGGTTACCGAGCGGTCGGTTACAACCGGGGTACCGGGCGATACACATCCGGATAGGGTCCCAATCACACCTAAGAGCAAGGCAAAACCCAAGGTTTGGGCCACCCGCACCAACGCCCTTCTCCACCAGACCGTTATCGCGGGCTGAACTTGGACAACAGCCATACGCCCATGCCCCCCATCGCTGCAGCACCAAGGGCAATCCACACAAAATCTGCGCCGACCTCCGCCGCGTACTGACTGGGCCAGAGTAACGGCGCGAACAGGTTTTGCCATGTGCCTTCGGAACTCAAGCTGGACTGCTGCCAAGGCCAGAGTTTAATCAGCGCCGTGGCCATAAACCCGGTCAGTAGTGCCAGCAAGGGATCTTCAAAGTTACCAAGAAGCCAGCTCAACCCACGCGTAAACAGCACTAGACCGCTAGCACAGCCCGCACCGAGCACAAGTAAAAAGGTCAAATCCAAGGTATTCACTGCAAGGATGACATCCGTGTATAGACCCAAGAGCAGGAGCACGAAGCTGCCAGATATGCCGGGCAATATCCAAGCGCAGACCGCCACCATGCCAGCAAAGTACAGGGCAACTAGAGAGCCAGATAAGTTTTGCGCCGGTAACGACAAAAAGCACAAACCCAGCATCAGACCAAGGGTGCCGAAAACCAGCAAACTTTGTTTATGTCGTGCCGAGCCTATTTGATACACCGAAACGATGATGACCCCCATAAAAAAAGCCCACAAAACCGGCTGGGCGCGCTCCATAAGGTAGCCAATCACTCGAGCAAAGCCCGCAATACCAACCCCCATACCCAACCCGAGGGCTAAGAAAAATGACAACTGATGATGCTGCCAAAACCCGCGAGGATTTCGCAGTAACCCGATAGACCCCAAACCGAAGGATGCCAGAGCAGAGACGAGCCGATAGTAGATACCGCTGATGAATGCCATAGTTCCCCCAGAAACACCCGGTACCAGCTCCGCCAGACCCATTAGCACACCTCGAAAAAACACGCCCAAGAACCCTTGTTCCTCCCTGGAGTACTTCACATCGGGTTGTGCGTCATTTTCCTGCATAGATTGACCCGCCGTTTGTTAAGACCTCTGTGAGCATGATGGTGAACGTTCGGCTGAGCTTGATCGTGAACATCATGGCCATCCGATGGCCTAGCGCCTCTCGATGCCGGCAACCAAGGGAACGAAATGCACCTGTTCCAAGATGGTCTCGGTAAAACCAGTCTCAGTACGATCAATCACTTTGAGAGACTGGGACTGGTCCGTGCCCACCGGCACAATCAGACGGCCACCCACCGTCAACTGCTCTTGTAGTGCAACAGGCACTTCCGGAGGAGCCGCGGTTACCAATATGCCATCAAAAGGCGCTTTCTCGGGCCAACCTGCGTAGCCGTCACCGTAGCGCAGGGCAACATTACGCAACTTCATGGCTTCCAAGCGTTTCTTCGCTCGGGGCACCAAGGCCTCGATCCGCTCAATGCTGTACAGCCGCTGGCACAGTGACGCCAAAACCGCGGTCTGATAGCCGGATCCTGTACCCACCTCCAGGACCCGCTCTCGGGGCGAGACATTCAACAACTGACTCATTAACGCCACAATAAAAGGTTGGGAAATCGTCTGTCCATGACCGATGGGCAGCGAAGAATCCTCGTAGGCGCGGTGACTCCAAGCTTCATCGATAAAAATATGCCGGGGTACAGAGCCGATCAGCCGCAGTACAGCTTCATCTTGAATACCTTGCTCTCGCAGCCTTGCCACCAAGCGGTCTCGAGTGCGCTGAGAGGTCATGCCAATGCCCTGTAGATCGAACTCGCTCATACCCTGTGTTCCACACTCTTGTCCTGCAAATCAAAGTGGTTGGCCAGCATCACTGTGGCATAGGCGCCCACTGGCAAGCTAAATGACAGCGTTACGGTGTCTTCAGTGCTTTCGCAATGCACATCCCAAGGTACTACTGATAACGGCCGTTGACCACGATCCACCCCAGCATACTCCAGCGCCTCACAGACCTCACCCAAGGACATGGTTTCTTGGCCATCTTGTTGTGGGGTTGGGTCCAATTTGTCGTTAGCTGGCTCGCCATCACTGACCACTGGGGCCGCTAATGTTTGCTCCTGCCGACGAAGGGCCTGACCGGATAGCGTCTCACGGCCTCTTCCCCACAAGGCACCAACAGGCACGCCACCTGTTGAATCGTTCCCCGGGACTAGGACATCACCCTCTAAAACCTCTTGCCAAGTGCCGTCGGCAACCCGGTCCGCTAACAGTTGGTTAAAAATCCAACTTCGAAGTACCGACAGGTGCCAACCCCGAACTTGACGCGAAACCTTGCGCCTGCGCCGATGGCGCAGCCATGTGAGCGCATCTGCCAGATTGTGGCGTCCAAATCGCTGGGGACCGAAGTAGTTAGGGAACCCTGCTTTCACTTTGTTGGCGAGGGCTTGGCAGTCAACAGCTGCGTCCAGTTCTCTTAGCACGATCCTAAAACGGTTGCCCTGATGCTCCCCGCGCCGCAGCTTGCGATGGTGCCGATGGCTGGCTAGAACTTTGATCTGCTCGTCCCCTCGATTCAGGGTTAGCATTTGGGCATCTAATGGGGCGGTCAGTCCCGGCTGGCGCAGGCTAAACCATTGACGGGTTAACCCATGCTTGTCTTTCATACCGGCATAACCCACATCCAACAACGGGATCTGCAACTGCTCGGATAACCATTGGGCTACGGGAATCGTGCTCAGACAGCGCTTTTCTATATACACATAGGCGTGCTCGCCTTCCTCCTGAAACGCGCCGTCATAGACTTCGGTCACCTGCCAGTCCTCTGGATAGACCTTGATCATGGCGCTTGGTACCGCCCTGTTTCGCGGGGCGGGCACAGGAAGTCGAACCAACTGCACGTTAGCCGTCTTCTTCGGGGATGAGATAGAACACTTCACCGTCTTTCACCATGCCCAACTCGGTTCTCGCCCTGGATTCGAAGGCCTCCGCATCGTTTTTTAGCGCCAGAATCTCTGCGGCCATCTTGGCATTGCGCTGAATCAACATCTGGGTACGCTCCTGCTGCTCCGCATGCCGCTGGGCCAAGGCCTTTCGTTCAAAATAGCCGGAGTCACCAAACCAGATCTGCTGCTGCATGACCATAAGAGTCAAAATCAAGAGGGTTAGGGTGACTTTCATTGGCACATACCATTCGTCATGCCCACCGCTCTTGGTGCAATTTGATTTCGTCTTTGCCTGACCTCGGTCATGGTCTAGCCTTGGGCAAAAATAGCCCCGCGTCCAGGGTAGCGGGCTGCACTGCCCAGTTCGGCTTCGATGCGCAGTAGCTGGTTGTATTTAGCCACTCGATCCGAGCGACATAAGGAGCCTGTCTTGATCTGGCCGGCACCGGTGCCCACAGCCAGATCCGCGATGGTCGTGTCCTCAGTTTCACCGGACCGATGAGAGATTACGTTGGTGTATCCGGCCTCTTTGGCCATGTTGATAGCTTGAAGCGTCTCGGTCAGGGTGCCAATTTGGTTGAACTTGATCAAAATCGAATTCGCCACACCACGATCAATGCCCTGCTGCAGAATCTTGGTGTTGGTGACAAACAAATCGTCGCCAACAAGCTGCACGTTGCGTCCGATGCGATCCGTCAACGCCTTCCAACCATCCCAATCCGACTCATCCATGCCATCTTCTACAGAAACGATGGGGAAGCTGTCGCAGAGGTTGGCGAGATAGTCGACAAAGGATGGCGCGTCATAGCGCTTTCCTTCGCCAGCCAAATCGTATTTTCCGTCCACGTAGAACTCTGACGCGGCACAATCAAGGGCTAGGGTCACATCGCGACCCAAGGTGTAGCCTGCACTGGCAACCGCTTGCTCGATGACCTCCAAGGCCTGGGCATTCGAGGTCAGATTGGGGGCAAAACCACCTTCGTCACCCACTGCGGTGGAAAGCCCCATGGATTGGAGCACCTGCTTCAGGTGATGAAAAATTTCGACACCGCAGCGCAGGGCCTCTCGAAAAGAACCCATGCCAACGGGCTGGATCATAAACTCCTGAATATCCACATTGTTATCCGCATGGGCACCGCCGTTGAGAATATTCATCATCGGCACTGGCATGCTCACGTCAGCACCGCCGGCTAGCTCGTTTATGTGGGCATAGAGTGGTCGATTCTGGCTGTCCGCTGCCGCTTTCGCCGCCGCAAGCGACACGGCCAACAGACCGTTCGCTCCCAAACGTGCTTTGTTCTCGGTTCCGTCTAGGTTCAACAACCGGGCATCCAGATCCAGTTGATTGCTGGCATCCACGCCAAGCAGTGCCTGGCTGATTTCACCATTGACTAAGCCAACGGCCTTCTCGACCCCCTTACCCATATAGCGCTGCGGGTCACCGTCCCGAAGCTCCAGGGCTTCGCGGCTACCGGTGGAGGCGCCGGAAGGCGCTGCTGCTCGGCCGTATCCACCGTCTTGTGTTCGCACGAGTGCTTCAATTGTCGGATTACCGCGAGAATCTAAAATCTCCCAAGCCGCCACCTCTACTATGTTCGCCTTCGCGCTCATATTCTTCGTTCCCTTTTGACTAAGTCCCGCTGTCTGAGTTTGAGGAAGTCAGACAACTTTTCCACGTGAATGATGCTGCTAATTTGACTAACAAGCCATTGTGTTACCGCCGCCGTTCCTCGAACTAAACCGATACTTGGTCTTCTAACCTTGGGGATGCCTTTACCGCGACATCAATGGCCTGAAGCTGCTGCAGCAACTGGCTCACCAGGTCCAACGGCCACGAATTTGGGCCATCGGATTTAGCCTCCGCCGGATTGGGGTGGCATTCCATAAACAACCCATCAATGCCCGCGGCTACCGCCGCACGGGCCAGTACCGGCACCATTTCTCGTTGACCACCCGATGTGCTGCCATGTCCACCGGGCATCTGCACCGAGTGGGTGGCATCGTACACGACGGGGCACTGTGTTTGCCGCATCAGCGCAAGGGAACGCATGTCGGATACTAGGTTGTTATAGCCGAAGCTCGCCCCTCGCTCACACACCATGACCTGGGAATTACCCGTCGACAGCGCCTTTTTTGCCACATGAAGCATATCCAATGGCGCCAAGAACTGGCCTTTCTTGATATTTACCGGAATGCCCTGCTCACATACCCGAACAATGAAGTTTGTTTGCCGGCACAAGAAGGCAGGTGTCTGCATGACGTCGACCACACTGGCCACCTCGTCTAGCGGCGTATCTTCGTGTACGTCGGTGAGAACCGGCATCTGCAGCTGGGTTTTCACCTGCTGCAATATCCTCAGGCCCTCCTCGATACCGGGTCCGCGATAGCTGTCAATGGACGAACGATTAGCCTTGTCGAATGAGCTTTTGAAAATGATGCCCATCCCTAAGTCCTCGCCGATACGTTTTAGCGTCTCGGCGGTGTTCATGATCAAACTTTCACTTTCGATAACACAGGGTCCGGCGATCACGAACAACGGTTGTCCGTCACCGACAGTCATATGCGCAAGTTGCATGGCTCAGCCCTCTTTATGTGTCGTCAGCACCGACGCCCAAGGCGCGGATGTTCAAGTCTTTTCCGCCTCAGAGGCGGTCTCTGTAACGATGCCAGCCTGGGTT